>CAZKJY010000084.1:0-7415 GCA_964553165.1 uncultured Enterobacteriaceae bacterium | reverse complement strand
CGGTTGAGGAAGTCAAAGCGGGCTTTGAGATACTCAAGAGCCTGCGTTTGCGCAAGAAAGGGGTAAATCTGGTTGCCTGTCCCAGCTGTTCACGCCAGAACTTTGATGTGATTGCCACAGTGAATGAACTGGAAGCCCGACTGGAAGACATTACCACGCCGGTCCATGTCTCCGTGGTTGGCTGTATCGTCAATGGACCAGGCGAAGCCAGAATTGCGGATATTGGCCTGACAGGGGCAAGCCCAGTCAACATGTCCTATATCAATGGCAAGACCAGTCATAAAATTCTCAATGAAAATCTGGTGGATGAACTTGAAGCCATGGTGCGTGAGAAAGTTGCCAGAATTGAAGCCGAACAAGAGACTGAGAAGTCAGCCCAACATAATATAAGGTCCAACTAGCTTGTCCAGACAAAAGATACAAGCCATCCGCGGCATGAATGATGTATTGCCGCCCCAGTCCTCGCATTGGCAATTCCTGGAGCAGGCTATTCAACGGCTGATGGCTGCCTATGCCTATCAGGAAATACGCTTCCCGGTACTGGAACAGACCCAGCTTTTTAAACGCTCCATCGGGGATGCGACGGATATCGTGGAAAAGGAAATGTATACCTTCGAGGACCGCAATGGAGACAGTCTGAGTCTGCGGCCGGAAGGTACCGCGTCCTGTGTGCGTGCCGCTGAGCAGCACGGGCTTTTGTATAACCAGATACAGAAACTCTGGTACATGGGCCCCATGTACCGCCATGAACGTCCGCAAAAGGGTCGTTACCGGCAGTTTTACCAGTTTGGTGTGGAAGCTTTTGGCATGGCCGGCATCGCAATAGAAGCCGAACTCATGATGATGACTTCAAGGCTGTGGGAGACGCTGGATCTCCAGGAATTTCTGACACTGGAAATCAATAATCTCGGGACCCCAACAGACCGGATTAACTATTGTGAAGCCCTGAGAAACTACCTGCTGAACTACAGGGATGCGCTTGATGAGGACAGCCAGAGAAGACTGGAGTCGAATGTCATGCGTATTCTTGACAGCAAGAGCCCGCAGACCCAGGAAATTCTGCAGCAGGCGCCAAAATTGTCTGCTTTTGTGGACCCTGAATCCCAACGGGAATTTGAGTCACTGCTGGACCTGCTTCAGGCCCAGGGTATCCAGTACCGCATTAACCCGGGTCTGGTACGGGGGCTGGACTACTACAATGGCATGGTGTTCGAGTGGACCACGCTGGAACTCGGCGCACAGGCTACAGTCTGTGCCGGCGGACGCTATGATGGCCTGGTCAGACAGCTCGGGGGCGTCGACACCCCGGCAGTCGGATTTGCCATGGGAATGGAGCGGATATTACTGATGCTGGACGAACTGCGAAAACTGCCTGTCGGCGTCGAACAGCATGCGGATGTGTTTATTGCCATCATTGGTGATGAGAACCTGTCCAGGGGCCTGCAGCTGGCGGAACAGTTACGCCAGGCAAATTCTGAGCTAAGGGTTTTGACCCACTGTGGTGGCGGCAAATATAATAGCCAGCTCAAAAAAGCCTATGCCTGTAAAGCCCGATGGGCACTGGTATTGGAAGGGGATGAGATCAAACTGAAGATGCTTGATGATGAAGGTCAATCCAGCATACTCGCGCAACAGGAAGTTGCCGGAGAAATAGGCAGACTTTTTAATCAAGCAGGCGCTTAGGAGCAGGTTTTGGCTTACGACACAGACGAAGAACAAATTGAAGCCCTCAAACGTTGGTGGGACGAAAACGGCACCACCATCATTGTCGGTATCGTTCTGGTAGTGGCGGTGCTGTTTGGCACCCGTTACTGGGATTCCTCTCGCCTGGAAATGGCTGAAGCGGCTTCCAACGTTTATATACAGTTACTGGATCAGGTCCAGTCTGATAGTGATCTGGCAGTCGATGATGCAGAGCTTAACTCAGCCCTGTCCTTGCATGCGCAGTTGAAAGACGAATTCAGCGGATCAATCTACAGCCGATATTCTGCCCTGATGATGGCAAGGCTGTATGTGCAAAACGGGAATCTGGCTGGTGCTGCTGCTGAACTTAACTGGATTCTGGATAATCCCAAACTGGGTCTTTTTCAAAGTATTCCTGAAGAGCTCGCCCTGACAGCGCGTGGTCGGCTGGCTCGTGTGGTGCTTTCACAGGGCGATGCACAGGGAGCACTCGATCTGCTGTCTGCGGTAGAAGCCGGTGCCTTTGCGGGCAATTACGCTGAAATCCGGGGTGATGCCTATACAGCGCTTGGCAGGATTGATGATGCCCGCCAGGCCTACCAGCAGGCACTTGATCTGGGTGTCAATGCTGAAATCGTAACACTCAAATTGAACGACATCAGTTCCTGAATCTCATCATGAGAATTCTTAAACTCTGGGTATTACTGCTGCTGACATTGTTTGTTTCAGCCTGCAACATATTTGGTGACCCTGACACTGAACAACCCGCCGAGCTTGTCAATTTTGATCCTGAAGTCAGTTTTCGCCGCCTATGGCGTGTTGATGTTGGAAACGGGCAGGGGGAACAGTACAACCGCCTGCAGCCGGCCATTGAGGCAGAATCCATCTACGTTGCAGCGAACAATGGCCAGGTCAGGGCACTGGAGCTTGAGACTGGACGTCAACTCTGGCGCAACAACCTGGATTTTGAAATCACCGGCGGGGTTGGTTTGGGTAACAGCAGGATTTTCCTGGGAACTTCTGATGCCACGCTGATCGCACTGGATAAATCCAGCGGGGAATTTTTATGGGAAACGGAAACCAGCAGCGAAGTCCTTTCGGTTCCAGCTGCCCGGGGTAATATCGTCGTGGTGCAATCCATTGATGGCAGGTTGGCGGGCTACAATGTGGAAAGTGGTGAGCGCCTGTGGATCTATGAAAATACGGTGCCAGCGTTGACCATTCGCGGGACCAGTTCCCCCTTGATTGTTGACAATTTCGTTCTCGCCGGTTTTGACAATGGGGTCATGGTTTCTGTGGCATTGAACAATGGCACGCTCAACTGGGATTCGCGGATTGCCATTCCAACAGGGCGCTCGGAAATTGAACGTCTGACCGATGTTGATGCCGAGTTGCATCTCAATGCGGGTTCTGTACTGGTTCCAAGTCTGCATGGTTATTTGAGCATGCTGGATGTCGGCACTGGCCAGATTCAATGGCGGGTAGAGGAATCCAGCCTGGTAGGGGTAAGCACTGGGTTCGGCAATATTTATATTGCCGATGAACGTGGTCATGTCAAAGCCTACCGGCGCGGGACACAAAATCAGCAGATCTGGGTCAATGACCAATTGGACCTGCGCGAGGTTTCGGCGCCGGTCAGCTTTAACAACTATGTGGCGGTCGGCGATTTCGAGGGCTATCTGCATTTGCTTTCCCAGGTAGACGGCCATTTTGTCGGTCGCTATCGGGTAGACGGTGACGGTCTCCGCAGTATCCAGAGCAGAAATGGTATCCTCTACGCTTACGGTAACGGTGGCAATCTGGTTGCATTGCGCATCGAGACCGAGTAAAGCTTCACTTTTTAAAGCAAGATTCTAACTTCTATGGTTCCTGTGCTGGCCCTGGTGGGTCGTCCCAATGTAGGTAAATCTACCCTGTTTAACCGGCTGACGAACAGCAGGGATGCCCTGGTGGCCGACTTTCCGGGACTGACCCGTGACCGTCAGTATGGTGAAGCCGAGCACAATGGCAGACCCTTTATTGTCATTGATACTGGCGGTATTGATGGCAGTGAGGAAGGCATAGATGCTCCCATGTCGGAACAGGTCCTGCTTGCGATCAAGGAATCCGATCTGGTTCTGCTCATGGTGGATGGACGTGCCGGTCTGGGTGGGGGCGACCAGTTTCTGGTGGATTATCTTCGCAAGCAGGAAAAGCCCTTCATTCTGGTGGTCAACAAAGTTGATGGCCTGGATCCGGATCAGGCTCTGAGTGAGTTTTATCAACTGGGCCTGGAAAAGCAGTACGCCATTGCGGCAAGTCAGGGCAGGGGAGTCAAGGTCATGCTGGATGAGCTGTTGGCCCAGTTTCCTGCGCCAGAGCCAGCAGATATAAGCGATGAAGAAGCAGGAATTAAGATTGCCGTGGCGGGCAGACCGAATGTGGGTAAATCAACCCTGGTTAATCGCCTGCTCGGTGAAGAAAGAGTGGTTGTTTTTGATCATCCCGGGACCACCCGGGACAGTATCTATATCCCCTTCGAAAGACGTGGCCAGAAATATACCCTGATCGATACTGCCGGTATCAGAAAACGTGGAAAAACCCGGGAAAGCATCGAAAAATTCTCTGTCGTCAAATCCCTGCAGGCAATCCAGGATGCCCATGTGGTTATTCTGCTGATGGATGCCAGAGAGAGCATTGTCGAACAGGACCTGCATCTGCTGGGCTATATTCTGGAAACTGGCCGCGGGCTTGTGATCGCACTCAACAAGTGGGACGGCATGTCTGAATACGATAAGGATATGGTTAAAAAAGACATCCGGCGCCGTCTGGTATTTGCTGATTTTGCAAAAATCCATTTCATTTCTGCCCTGCATGGTACGGGGGTTGGTGATCTGTATCGATCTGTCCAACAGGCTTATGATTCTGCCCTGCGGAAACTGCCGACAGCAAAGCTGACGGCCATTCTGGAAAGGGCCGTCACCGAACATGCGCCTCCGATGCATAACGGGCGCAGGATAAAATTACGTTACGCACATGCGGGTGGCCAGAATCCACCGCTTATTGTGATTCACGGCAAGCAGACTGACAAACTGCCAGCTTCCTATCTGAAATACCTGGAAAAAACCTTTCGTACCCTGCTTAAGCTGGAGGGCACGCCAATACGAATCGAAATGCGTAACGATGAGAACCCTTACACACGCAATGAAGAGAATCTGACCGACCGTCAGGTTGCCAGAAAGCGACGCATTAAAAAGAACAGGGAATATCTGAAACAATCCAGATCATGAAACCCATTCTGATTATCAAAACCGGTCATACCCTGCAACGTGCTTTTGAACTGGCAGGGGATTTTGAAAGCTGGATTATTGACAGTATGCAGGCTTCCGCAGATGAAGTTTCTGTGGTTTCGGTCTACAAAGAGGAAAAACTCCCACATCATGATGCTGTTGCTGGCACTATTATCACCGGGTCACCGGCCATGGTTACTGAACGTTTGCCCTGGAGTGAGTACGCTGCGGACTGGTTGCGTCATGCGGTCGTTACACAAATGCCGATTCTGGGTATTTGCTATGGTCACCAGTTATTGGCTCACGCGCTCGGTGGGGAAGTGGCGTATCATCCCAAGGGCAGGGAAATCGGCACGACCATGATCAGGCTGCTGGACGAAGCCGGTGATGATGCCCTGTTTACCGGTGTTGAACAGCAATTCCCGGCCCACGTCAGTCATATGCAGAGTGTGGTGCGTTTGCCTGCAGGCGCTAAAGTACTGGGGAAAAATGATTTTGAGGACTTTCATGCCGTGCAGTTTGCTGATCGGACATGGGGCCTGCAGTTTCATCCCGAATTCAATGAAACCATCATGCGTGCCTATGTTGAAGAGCGTCAGCAGGCCCTGCGCGAGGAGGGTCTGGATGTTGAGACAATCATGGCGGCCATTCAGGAGACGACGGTCGCCAGCTCACTGATGCGTAAGTTTTACAGACTCGTCAGAAGTTATTCCGTATAGGCCTTAAGAAGGATTTGCTGCGCCGCCCGCGCTTTGGTATTACCCCGCGTCGCTCGTTTGTAGCTGCCGTCTGATTGCAGTATCCACGCCTGCACATTATCCGCCAGATAATACTGCAGACATTCCTTGTAGACCTTTTTCTTCAGACGTTTCTCCTCAATAGGAAAACAAGTTTCAATGCGGCGGAAAAAATTACGGTCCATCCAGTCGGCACTGGCGGCATAAAGTTTATAGTCGCCACCGTTGTGGAAGTAGAAAACACGGGAGTGTTCCAGAAAGCGGCCGACGATGGAACGCACATGGATATTGTCGGAAACACCCTTGATGCCTGGCCGCAGGCAGCAGATGCCACGCACAATCAGATCAATTTTAACCCCCGCCTGTGAGGCCTGGTACAAAGCCTTGATGATTTCCGGCTCCACCAGGGAATTCATTTTGGCGATGATACGGGCAGTTTCGCCTTTTTTGGCGATGGTGATTTCATGCTGGATCAATTCCAGCATCGTCTTGTGCAGGGTAAAGGGCGCCTGCAGGACTTTTTTCAGCTTTCCGGCCTTGCCCAGGGCAGTAAGTTGCTGGAACACCTTCTGGACATCATCCGTGATTGCCGTATCACTGCTAAGGAATCCGATATCGGTATACTGGCGAGCCGTCTTGGCATGATAGTTCCCGGTCCCCAGATGGACATAGCGTTTCAGCTGCTTGCCTTCCCGGCGGATGACCAGAATCATTTTTGCGTGGGTCTTGTGGCCAACAACGCCATAGCTGACGTGGACACCGGCATTCTGCAGCTCGGTAGCCAATTCAATATTTTCCTCTTCGTCAAAACGGGCGCGCAATTCAATGACTACAGTGACTTCCTTGCCGGCATGGGCTGCCTTGATCAGCTCTTCAACCAGATGGGAGTCGTCTCCGGTACGGTAGAGAGTCTGTTTAATAGCCAGCACGTCGGGATCAGCGGCAGCCTGACGAACAAAATCAATCACCGGTGTAAATGACTGGTAAGGGTGATGCAGCAGCACGTCTCCCTTTTTGATGGTTTCAAATATATTGTCAGAACGCAGCAGACGGCCTTGCAGGGCTGGCGTAAACGGCGGAAACTGAAGTTCAGGCCGTTTGACCATGCTGGGAATAGCCAGCATGCGATTCAGGTTGACCGGTCCATTGACCCTGTAGACATCCTTTAGACGCAGATTGAATTTGTGAATCAGGAAATCGATCATTTCCTGCGGACACTGATCGGTGACTTCCAGGCGGACCGCTTCGGCAAAACGTCTGGAAGGTAATTCACCTTCAAGGGCTCGCATCAGGTCTTCTGCTTCTTCTTCACTGACGAACAGGTCACTGTTTCGGGTCACCCGGAATTCATAACAACCGGTGACGGTCATGCCTGGAAACAGGTCACCTGCATGTTTGTGAATGATGGACGATAGAAAAACAAAGTCATATTCATGGCTGGCGCAGGAAGAGGGCAGGCGAATCAAGCGCGGCAGCGCTCTGGGTGCCTGCACCACGGCAATCCCGCTGTTACGGCCAAAGGCATCCTTGCCCTCCAGGGAAATGATGAAATTCAGGCTCTTGTTGAGCACGCTTGGGAATGGATGTGCCGGGTCAAGACCTACCGGACTGAGGACAGGCAACAACTCCCTGTTGAAGTAACTCTTGATCCAGGTAGCCTGGGTCTGGTTCCAGCGTTCCCGGGGCAGAAAATGAATGTCTTCGCTGGCCAGAGCAGGCAGCAATT
>CAZKJY010000083.1:0-7442 GCA_964553165.1 uncultured Enterobacteriaceae bacterium | reverse complement strand
GCTGAGTGAGGCACTGGGTCCTGACCAGCCAGTCTATGGCATGCGCTCACTGTCACAGATAAGCGGCAAGAACCAGAGTCATACCCTGCCGGTGGCGAACCACTATGCCAGGGAATTACTGCGCATACTGCCGCACGGAGATTTTTATCTGGGCGGGTTCTGTGAGGGCGCAAGTTTTATGTTTGCGACTGCCAGGGAGCTTCAGGCTCAGGGTCGTGAAGTTGCGCTTCTGTGTCTGCATGACCGGTTTATTCCGCAGCCTTATGACGGCCGGGTAGCCCTGTTTTTTTGCCGGGATTCTGAGGACAACCCTTTTTCCGCCTACCTCCTGCCGCAGCGGGGCTGGCATCAGTTTTACAAAGGCGCCGTGTCGATGCGGGAAAGTGAAATGGCTCACAGCTATCTTGATCCTGCTTTTCCGCAATTTGTCAGCCAGCTGCAGGAAGAGCTGGCAGCCGCACGAGAGCAAAGCAATTCAGCACATCGCCTGGCCCTCCCGGATCTGGCGACAGCCACCTTGCCCGAGCAGGCCTATCGGGCAGACATCGACATACTTGATCGGGCGCCAAGGCTGCTGTCCGCCGGTCAAAAAATGACACTGCGCCTGAGGATAACAAACCGCAGTCAATGTAACTGGGCACCAAGTTCAGAGAGCGGCGTTATTGTGGCCAGCCGCTGGTTTAACCGCCGTGGAATTCCCAGAAGCAGAATTGACGGCAGTGTCGAAATTGCGGAAAGCCTTGCGCCGGGACAGAGCATAAATTTGAGCATAGATGTTAGTGCCCCCGCAAAAAAAGGCATCAGGCACCTTGTTGTGGATCTTGTTGATGAGGGGGTGTGCTGGTTTCACGAAAAGGGTTCGGTTTGCCTGCGACTTCCTGTAATAATTATGCCGGGCGGTGGTTTGCTTAACCGTTTACTGAACCTGATACCCTAATATGAACAGGATCAATATTTATTATCAGCAGCTCGCCAGCGCCATCCAGGAAAAGGGCGGGATGCATAATGCCCATTTGCATCTGGACAGGGCGGGCACCATTGATCAGCACTACCTGCCACAAAACAGTATTCTGGAAAGCTCCTACGTTTCCCTGCATGAAAAACATGCACTGATCAACCAGCTTCACAGCGGACCGGCCTATGAAACGGCAGATCTTGAAGAGCGCATCAGTCAGAGCCTGGATATTATGGTGGCCTGCAACACCCGGCGTGCCGATTCTCTGGTTGATGTGACTGCTGACTGTGTTGGCCTGTCGGCCCTAGAAAGCATGAAGCGCATTCAGACAGCAAGGGCCACAGAGATTGAACTGAAAATTGGGGCATACTCACCGCTGGGTTTTCGTGATGATGAACCCGAACGCTGGGAACTGTTCGAGCAGGGAGCCAGTCAGGCTGATTTCATTGCCGCCCTGCCTGAAGCCGATGACACCGTTGACTATCCCCAGCATATCGGGTTTGAAGAACACTGCCGGCGCACCCTGGAACTGGCCAGTAACAGGGGATGCATGCTGCATGTGCACACCGACCAGCGCAATGATCCCCGCGAAAACGGCACCGAACGCCTGTTGCAGGTGATCAGTGACAGCGGGTTAAAAACTGCCAACGAAGAGCCCTGGATCTGGGCAGTACACATGATTTCGCCATCAACCTACGATGAAGCCCGTTTCGAACGGCTGGTCGACAGGATGCTAACCCATAATGTTGGTCTGATCTGCTGCCCTTCTGCAGCCATTGGCATGCGCCAGTTTCGTCCCCTGGTGACGCCAACCTATAACAGCATTCCCCGGGTACTGGAATTACTGGCCGCTGGTGTAAAGGTCAGGCTGGCATCCGACAATATCGCTGACATCTGCTCGCCGACGACGACGGCAAATCTAGTCGACGAAGTGTTTGTGCTGTCTGCCGCGCTGCGCTTTTATCACATCGATATTCTTGCCACGCTGGCCTGCGGGCAGGCACTCAGCCAGGAGCAGCAGGCATTAATTAAAGATCACCTCGCTCACAATGATCTGGAAATTACTAAAGCGCTCGACCATTACTGAATCCGGCACGGCACCGGCCATTGTCTTTAATCCGGAAGATCCGGCTTTTGTTGATGACCCCTATTCCTGTTTTGCCTGGTTACGCAGGCATGATCCGGTACACATGAGCGAACAGGGAGCCTGGTTGCTGAGTCGCCATGCAGACGTTGTTGCTGCGCTTGCCGACAGGCGCTTCAGCAATGAACCCGCCTTTTATGCCGTACTTCATCGCAGGAACCGGGACAAATACATTTCTGCCGATGTCGCCAACAATACCCTGCCCTTTCTGGAAGGCGATTCCCATAAACGTCTGCGGCACCTGATTGCCCCGGCCTTTCTGAATTTTGTCCGCGGAGGGGCCATGGACCTCGAGGGGCTGGCCTCTGACGTGTTGGCAGCGCGGGAAGCGAGCCGTGAGCTGGATTTGCTGCATGATTTTGCCACGCCGCTGGCCATAAAGGTGCTCTGCCGGATTCTCGGATTTAACGAGGCTGATGGCCAGCAGCTGAAAGCCTGGAGTGATGCTTTTTTCTATCTGTTTGCGCCGATGCCCTCCACAGAGGTCCGTGATCATACCGATCAAACCCTCACAGCATTTCGCCGTTATGTCAGCGCCGAGGTCGAATCCCGGCAGGCAAAACGCGGTACGGATCTGATTTCAGTCCTGCTGGATAAGCGTGACGAGGGGGCTGTCTTCAGCAACAGCGAACTGGTGGATAACTGCATGCTGCTGTTTGCCGATGGCATCGGCAACGTGGATGCCGGTTTGGCCAATCTGTTCGCGCTGTTGCTGCAAAACCGGGATCAGCTGGAACGCCTATACAGCAACCCGGCGCTGATTCCAGCGGCGGTTGATGAAGCCCTGCGGCTGGAAACGCCGGGTCAGTTCATCGCCCGCGTGGCCACCGAGGACATGCAATTGCATGGCAAGCTGATTAAACAGCATCAGGCGGTATTTTTACTGCTGGCCTCTGCCAACCGGGATGAACAGATCTTTCCTGATCCTGATGCCTTCCAGCCTGAGCGCAGCAACAGCCGGGAAGCGCTGAGTTTTGGCAAGGGTGCGCATACCTGTGTTGGTGCGCATCTGGTCAGACTGGAGATGCAGGCAGCGCTGACGGTTCTGTTACAGTCCTACCGCCACATCCGCATGAGCGAAGACCGTCTGCGCTGGCGGCCACGCCGTGCGCATCGGTGGCTGCAGGCTCTGCCGGTTTCCCTGAGTCCTTTACCCTAAGGACCGTTCCATGAGTCTTTAACGTGGCAGCAGTCTGATAACTGCTCCCGCAAACACGCGACCTGCATCGGGATCATTTTCCGGATCAGTTAGTAGATAGATGGTGCCGTCCGGAGCTTCTGCCACATCACGGATGCGGCGATCATAAGCCACCAGCAGATGTTCTTCAGCGACAACTTTTTCCCCGTCCATGACCAGACGGATCAGGAAGCGTCCCTGCGGCGGGCTGAGAGAACCGACCAGCAGACTGCCCTGCCAGCCCGGATAGCGGTCAGACTGCACCATCAGCAGCCCGGATGGGGCCAGTGAAGGAAACCAGTAATACACCGGCTGGGCGATGCCCGGCCACTGGGTGGGCCCGATTTCAGTGCCATCGTATTCCTTGCCGTAGGTGATATAGGGCCAGCCACCGTTCTGACCGGGGCGGATGATATTGAGTTCATCCCCGCCCATGGGACCGTGTTCTACGGTCCAGAGTTCTCCAGTCTGCGGATGCAGAAAGGCACCATCAGGGTCACGGTGACCCAGCGCATATATCTCCGGTCGCACATTGCTGACCCCTACGAAGGGGTTGTCCGCCGGAATCGAGCCGTCGGCATTGATTCTGAGGATTTTGCCACGCAGGCTGGTCAGATCCTGCACTTCCGGGCGGAAATCCATGAAACCAATGGTCGTCATAAACAGCTTGCCATCCGGGGTTGAAACCAGGCGCCTGCCCGGCAGATTCCCCAGGATCTGCAGATCTTCAAAGCGGGTGTTATCCCGGGATAGCCGGGCACTGGCAATCTGTTCAAGTGGCCCGGGCTGTCCGGCAGCAGGTTCTGCCTCATAAGAGAAAAAGACCCGGCGATTGCTGCTGAAGTTGGCATCGACCTCGATATCCATCAGGATGCGGCCATCCCCGCTGCGCAGGGGAGGCATGCCTGTCAGTGGGGCAGAGACAGTGCCATCCGGCTGCAGAACGCGAATCCTGCCGGAACCCTCGGCCACCAGCAGGCTGCCATCCGGCAGGGCTTCCAGTGAGCGGGGGCGCCCGGGTGCCAGGTCAGCCAGAATGACCTCCATCCCAATATTGCTGCGCGCCGCCATGGGGGCGTTGGTTTGGCCGTTAAACGCCGGCGTCGGTGGATTGGCAAAAGGGTCAGGAGCGCTGTCGGCACCAAGCGCAGTCAGGCTCAGACAGGTGTAGGCAACGGAAAGCAGGAGACAAAGCGGGGAAGGCTTGGACATGGGCTGACCCTCGGGTTCTTGTTGGAGCTGCAAATATCTCAAAAATGCAGCAATGAAGAAAGCATCGGGTGTATCTCAGTCTGAACATGCCAGATTCATCACCATGAATTATTAAGAGTCATTTCAAGTTGAGAAGCTACCAGCATCAGGGCGCGCTGGACTAATAGCAGGGGGATGTTTATTCTCTAGGCCTGATTCGTGGGGAACTATTTCATGCAGGACTCAATTAAACACTTTCTCTTGCTGGGACTCGCGCTGCTCGGTCTGGCAGGAACAGCCTCTGCGCAGGACATCGCACAGCAGCTTTATTCCCGTTACGAATCCTCCGTATACCGGATTGAAGTCGTGACCCCCGGCATTGAGAACAAAGCCTCTGTGGGGACCGGTTTCGTTATCGGACGTGATGATATTCTGGCCTCCAACTATCATGTGATTTCCGGCGTGGTGAATGAACCGGACCGCTATCGGCTGGAATGGGAAAGCGTTGATGGCAGACGCGGCCCCCTCACCGTGCTGGCCGTCAACGTGGTGCATGATCTGGCGCTGCTGAGGGCCGAAGAACCCATGGGCATTCCTTTGCAAACCACAGGAATCCCGGAAAACGGCACCTCCCTGTTTTCTCTCGGGCATCCACTGGCCCTGGAGCTGGCCATTGTCGCCGGAACTGCCAACGGCCTGCTGGAAACCTCCCTGTATGACAAGATTCATTTCACCGGCAACATCAACCCCGGCATGAGTGGCGGACCGACCCTGGACCGCGATGGCAAGGTGGTGGGTGTGAACGTGGCAACCAGCGGCGAAGCGGTTTCCTATCTGGTGCCTGCCACCTATCTGGATGAGTTGCTGTCTGAAGCCAGCATGGCGAATTTTCAGCCGGAGAGGGATCTGGAAAACAGCATCGCCAGCCAGCTTCTTGAAAACCAGCAAAGACTGGTCGACCAGATTATCAACAGTGAATGGCCAAATATCATGCTGGGCAAGCTCTCCGTGCCAGGTCGCATTTTTAATCGGCTGGATTGCTGGAGCGACAATCAGTTTGAGCAGGGCAGCAACCGTTACACAGTGAATGCCGCTGTGTGTCAGGGACAGGACAATATCTATCTGTCGGAACAGCTGCGGGCAGGCGCCTTTTCCTACGAGTTTTACTGGCTGGATTCCGAGCAGTTAACCAGCGCTGAGTTTTACCAGCTTTATGCCAGAAGCAACCGCAGCCGCTTTCCTTCCCGTCCTGAGGAGGAAGACGTTGGCAACTTCACCTGCTCTACCCGGTTTATTGAACTGACGGAGCAGGACTTTAAGGTCAATATCTGTGCCCGGCCTTACAAGGATTATCCTGAACTCACTGATTTCATGGTGCTGTTGACCCTGGTTGGTCATGAAACTGAAGGCCTGATTTTCACCATGGACTTTTCGACGGTGACGCTGGATAACGGGCTAGCACTGCTTGAGAAGTTTTTAGGAGCCCTGCAATGGAATCCCTCATAATCCGGGTATCCCGTGGCGGCAGAAGCCAGCCGGTTTTTCATCATGTCGACAAGTTCCCCTATCGCGTAGGTCGTGCCTACGACAATGATCTGATCATCGCGGATGAAACGGTTTCGGCTCACCATCTGGAAATTCATGCGGATGAAAACGGTTACCGGATCAAAACGCTTTCCGATGAAAACGGAACCTGGATTGGCAAGCACAGACTGGGTGGCGGGGAGCATGAACTAACAGTCCCGACGACCATCAATATTGGCCGCACCCATCTGGAAACCCATGCGGCCCATTCGCCGGTTGAACCTACCCTGATCATTGCCCGCAGTCATCCCATCTCGGAATTGTTCTCCCACCTGTATATGGCTATCGGCATGATCCTGCTGTATCTGCTGGTGAACTATTATTTCGCCTATAACCAGACTTCCATCGTGCAGGACTGGAATGAAATTCTCATTAACCAGCTGCGCAATTATCAGCAGATTGATTTCTTCGGCTATCCGATCATTCTGGCAGGCATCATGAGTGTGATGTCACGCATTTTTCATCATAGCTGGCGTTTTTCCCTGCAGCTGAGTATCGCCAGTATTGGTTTTCTCGTTTACATCGTCCTGGATGAATACCGCAGCAACATCTCGTATTTTTTCACCAGTGATGCCATCGCCAATGGTCTCATTGTCCTGATCAGCGGCATTTTCTTTGCCTGGTTACTTGCCTGGCAATTACGCGCTGCCAGCATGATTTCCGTGAAGCGGGCCGCCTTTGTCGGTATCGGCGTGGTGTGGTCGGCGCTGGCTATCCAGAATATTCAGGATATTGTTGAGCAACCTGATTTCAGCACCCAGCCGGCCATGCACAGCATTGTACAGCGTTACGATGTGCGGCTGATGCCAAGTGAAGCGGATATTCCTGAATTCATCAGCAAAGTACGTGAAGATCTGCAGGAAGGCATCGCCGAAGAACTCGCCAGCGAGTCCTGAGTCCATGTCTGATTCCGATAATCCCGACGAATTGACCAGCACCAACTTCCAGCCACGCCTGTTGCCGAGGTGCATGAGCTCAGTGCCTGGGTTTCGGCCGCCCACCCTGCCAAAGGCCAAGCGCATGCCTCAGCCCCAGGTCTGTTCACGCGAGGATGAAAATGAATACCGCAGTGCAGGGGTCCTGCTCCAGGCGCTGGCCGCGGAAGCCCGTGAATGGAGCCAGCAGCTCCCGCCCAATTACCGGCCGGCTATCGTGGCCATTCTGCACGGCGGTGTGCAGGTGCAGGTGCGCACACTGGCACAGGTCAGTTTTGACGGCATCCGTATTGAAGGCACCATGGGAGAAGATATTCCCTGTTCCATGCTGGCGCACCAGGACACCATCCAGCTGGTCTGTTACGCGGTTGAACTGGACGACGAAGACGATGAATCCTCTGAACCGGCACGCAATCCGATTGGATTTATCTGGGCCGATCACAACGAAGAAATCTA
>CAZKJY010000082.1:0-7447 GCA_964553165.1 uncultured Enterobacteriaceae bacterium | reverse complement strand
TGGATGAACTTGCCAAAGAAGCCGTTTTACTCCACAGGCTGGGTATTCCTGCCATCGCCCTTTTCCCCTCCCCTGACCCAACGACTAAATCTGAGGATGGCAAAGAAGCCTACAACCCGGATGGACTGGCGCAGCGAGCTGTCAAAACAATCAAGGATGCCTGCCCTGAAATGGGAGTGATTACCGATGTTGCCCTGGATCCATTTACGACGCATGGCCAGGACGGCATTATCGACGCCAGTGGTTATGTCCTCAATCAGCCAACCCTCGACGTTCTGGTCAGACAGGCTTTATCGCATGCTGAAGCGGGCGCGGATATCGTGGCGCCTTCAGATATGATGGATGGACGCATTGGTGCAGTCCGCGAAATCCTGGAAAATGAGGGATATATCAATACCCGCATTCTGGCCTACTCGGCGAAATATGCTTCAGCCTATTACGGACCTTTCAGGGATGCGGTTGGTTCCGCTGGCAATCTGGGCGCAAGCTCCAAGGAAACCTACCAGATGGACCCCGCCAACAGTGATGAGGCCTTACAGGAAGTTGCTCTGGATCTGAATGAGGGGGCCGATATTGTTATGGTCAAGCCGGGTTTGCCCTATCTTGATATTGTCAGGAGGGTCAAAGATGAATTTGGCGTCCCAACCTTTGTTTATCAGGTTAGTGGTGAATATGCGATGCACATGGCAGCATTTCAGAACGGCTGGCTGGATCCAGAAAAAGTGATGCTGGAATCGCTGTTATCCATTAAACGGGCGGGGGCTGATGCGATACTGACCTATTTTGCGAAAAAGGTCGCCGAAAGGCTTGAATAAGCCCGTCTGAAACCCCATCATTGGGCCAAAGCAATATTTCTGAATATCTCTGATTTACAACTAAGGAAATCCACATGAGTGAAAATATCAGCCATATCACTGATGATAGTTTTGAACAAGACGTAATCAATGCCGGCAGTCCCGTTCTGGTGGATTTCTGGGCAGAGTGGTGCGGACCCTGCAAGATGATTGCACCGGTTCTGGAAGATCTTGCCGAAGAATATGCCGGCAAAATGAAAATCTGCAAACTTGATGTTGACCAGAACAAACAGATGGCTGAAAAATATAATGTCAAAGGCATTCCAACCCTGATCATTTTTAATAATGGTGATGCTGTTGGCAAAAAAGTTGGTGCTTTGTCGAAGGCACAATTATCGGCATTTATTGATAGCACTATCTAAGACCGTCGATGGTCTGGGAATCAGGCCATTTTTTTAATTTTTACTTTACACGGCCAGGGGCGGTTGATAGATTACCCGCCAGCTTGTCATTTCAGACGCCGTTCCAGGGCGCCAAATCAATCAGAATTAACAATTAAGAACCCTGAAACAGGCTATTGCCGCAAGCGTAAATCTTTAACCATTACTGTTCGTTTCAACGACACTTTTTTTACTTTTTAAAGCATCCCTCCGTTTTCCAAACAGCCATAACACGCTATGAATCTATCTGAACTAAAGACCAAACCAATCTCTGAGTTACTGCAAATCGCTGAAGAAATGCAAATCGAAGGCGTCTCCCGCAGCCGCAAGCAGGACGTCATCTTCCAGCTGCTAAAGAAACACGCCAAAAACGGCGAAGACATCTATGGCGATGGCGTGCTTGAAATACTGCAGGATGGCTTTGGATTTCTGCGTTCAGCAGATGCTTCATATCTGGCCGGACCTGATGATATCTATGTATCACCCAGCCAGATCAGACGTTTTAACCTGCGTACCGGCGACACCATTTCCGGAAAGATCAGACCACCCAAGGATGGAGAGCGCTATTTTGCCCTGCTCAAGGTCAACGAAATCAATTTCGATAAAGCCGAAAATACCCGCAACAAAATCCTGTTTGAAAACCTGACCCCGCTTTTCCCGGATGAGCGTCTGGTGCTTGAAGTCGGTAATGGCAGCACCGAAGATCTAAGCTCAAGGGTTATCGACCTGGTTGCACCAATAGGGAAAGGCCAGCGTGGGCTGATTGTTTCGCCACCAAAAGCCGGTAAAACCCTGATCCTGCAGAATATCGCCCAGTCCATTACACGCAATGCGCCTGAATGCTACCTGATCGTTCTGCTGATTGACGAACGACCAGAGGAAGTGACGGAAATGAAGCGTTCAGTGCGCGGCGAAGTCATTGCCAGTACTTTTGACGAACCGCCATCACGTCATGTGCAGGTGGCCGAGATGGTGATTGAAAAAGCCAAACGCCTGGTTGAGCACAAGGGCGATGTTGTTATTCTGCTCGACTCCATGACGCGTCTGGCCCGTGCTTACAACACCATTATTCCATCCTCCGGGAAAGTATTGACCGGTGGTGTTGATGCCCATGCCCTGGAAAGACCAAAACGCTTTTTTGGCGCCGCGCGAAATATTGAAGAAGGCGGCAGCCTGACCATTATTTCTACCTGTCTGATCGATACCGGGTCGAAAATGGACGAAGTCATTTACGAAGAATTCAAAGGCACCGGTAACATGGAATTACACCTCGACCGTAAAATGGCCGAGAAACGTGTCTACCCGGCTATCAATGTGCGTCGTTCCGGCACCCGTCGTGAAGATCTGCTGACCACGGAAGAAGAATTGCAGCGTATGTGGATTCTTCGCAAACTGCTTACCTCCATGGAAGATGTCCCCGCCACTGAATTCATTCTTGATAAGTTGAAAGACACCAAGACCAATGAAGAATTCTTCCTGGCGATGAAGCGCAAGTAAGCTTGCCGGATCATGTTCAGGGATCTTCGCGAATTCATAGCAGAACTTGAGCAGCACGGCGAACTAAAGCGTATCCAGACGCCTGTTGATCCAAAACTGGAAATCACTGAAATTTCTGACCGAACCCTGCGCCGGGAAGGCCCGGCCCTGTTATTTGAAAATCCTGTCGGTTCCAATATACCAGTCCTGGCCAATTTATTTGGCACCACTAAACGGGTCGCCCGAGCCATGGGACAGGATAATGTCGAAGCATTGCGTGATGTCGGTCGCTTGCTTGCCTTTTTAAAGGAACCGGAACCACCCAAAGGCTGGAAAGACCTGATCGACAAGGCGCCCATTTTTAAACAGGCCCTTAATCTTGCACCCAAAGTGATCAAATCGCCTCCCTGCCAGGAAGTCGTTATTGAAGGTGATGATGTCGATCTCGGCATCCTGCCCGTTCAAACCTGCTGGCCGGAAGATGTGGCACCTCTTATCACCTGGCCATTGGTTATCACCCGCGGCCCCCACAAGGATCGACAGAACCTTGGCATCTATCGCATGCAGGTCATTGACCGAAATCGTCTGATTATGCGCTGGCTGTCACACCGTGGAGGCGCACTGGATTTCAAGGAATGGCAGGAAGCTCATCCTGGACAGGATTTTCCTGTTTCAGTAGCCATTGGTGCTGACCCGGCCACAATTCTGGGGACCGTTACGCCAGTGCCGGACACCCTGTCTGAATATTCCTTTGCAGGTCTGTTACGAGGCAGCAAGACTGAAGTAGCAAAAAGTCTGAGTAACGAGCTACAGGTGCCAGCATCAGCAGAATTCGTGCTGGAAGGTCATATCACTCCCGGAGACATGGCAGAAGAAGGCCCCTATGGCGATCACACCGGTTACTACAATGAGGTCGAACGTTTCCCGGTGTTTACCGTCACTAAAATTACGCACCGCAAAAATCCCATCTATCACAGCACCTATACCGGTCGGCCACCTGATGAGCCAGCCATTCTGGGTGTCGCACTGAATGAGGTTTTTGTCCCTATTCTGCAAAAGCAGTTTCCTGAAATTACAGATTTTTATCTGCCGCCTGAAGGTTGTTCCTATCGCCTTGCAGTGGTCAGCATGAAGAAACAGTATCCCGGACATGCCAAACGGGTGATGATGGGCATCTGGTCCTTTCTGCGTCAGTTCATGTATACAAAGTTTGTTATCGTGGTCGATGACGACATCAATATCCGCGACTGGCAGGACGTCATCTGGGCCATGACCACGCGTATGGATCCGGCCAGGGATACTGTGGTTATTGAAAACACGCCAATTGATTATCTCGATTTTGCCTCGCCTGTTTCCGGGTTGGGTTCAAAAATTGGTTTTGATGCCACGACAAAAATTGGCAATGAAACCAGCCGCGAATGGGGCCGCCCCATTTCAATGAGCCAGCAGGTCAAAGACCGGGTCGATGCCATCTGGCAGGAACTCGGCATTTTTGATTAAAAACTGGCGCTTCGCCAAATCTCTTCTATCCTGAAATTATCGTTCTTCCTGGAAGAATGATATTCAACATTATTCTTGGGACAAGGAGATGGTCATGAGAGAACTTACAACACAGGAAATGGAAGCCGTTGGTGGGGGTTACGGGTTGGAAGATATTGTCGACTTTTCAACACAAACAGGAGCTGTCGGTACTATAGTAGGTTATTTAGCTACCGGGACTACTACTGGCGCTGCTCATGGTGGACTTTGGGGTGCAGGACTTGGATTTGCGGCTGCAGGAGGATGGGCATTAGGAAGTGGAATCTACAATACTTTCTTCCGACATTACATTTTATACGGTTATTGATAACTGATAGTTATTAACACAGCAGGATGTATGTCTTGCTGTGTTTTACTACAAGGAGTTATTTTGATAATTAAAGTGAGAAGTTATATTCGTATATTAGGAATACTATTAAGCATAGTTGGATACTTTTCAGTACTATCTCAATTAATAACGGATAATAATTTAAATAATTCTGATTATTTTTGGATTTTTTTTAATTCATTTATATTTTTGCCTCTAGTCTTATCTAGTTCAATACTAGGTCACGTTCCTTATTTTATCTCAACCCGAATACCAAAATCTCTGGAGGATTCCACAGTCAATGCAGAGAAAAATTTTAAAGAATTTTCGTTCGAATCTGTAACCGGAGCAATTTTCTTCTTTATCATTATTTTTCTTACCTATTACTATCAATAGCTCTTTAATCTCTTCTTTTTCTAAGCTATATGTCTGAGCTAACATAGCCATATGAAAAAGGAATTTATCTGTGGCTATTTCCTTACCGGCGCGCTTTTGCTGTGGTCGATATTTTCCCAAAACTTTGAATTTCTCTTTTACGGCCTGACTACTCTGATACTCGTCGCCTTATTGCATGTCGGTGACAAACACTTTCATTTCAGTCATAAGGTTCTCTGGGGCTTTAATCTCTGGATTGTGCTGCATATCCTTGGAGGGCTGCTGCCGGTTGGGGACAGTGTGCTGTATTCTCTTGTGATTATCGATCTGGTTGGTGAACCCTATTCCATTCTGAAATATGACCAGCTTGTTCACGCCTATTGCTATTTCATCGCTGCCCTATTGATCTGGCATATCGTCTGCAGTATCTCTTTACCAGATGCTTCATTTATGAGTCTTGCCATGATTACGGTACTGGCTGCCAGTGGCATTGGCGGGTTGAATGAAATTATAGAATTCCTTGCCACAGTATTTATTCCAGATACCAATGTTGGAGGCTATGAGAATACTGCCATTGATATCGTGTCCAATCTGCTTGGCGCCTGTCTTGCGGTTGTATTTTTTAAACCTGAACCGAATGTTCCTTCAAAATGACAGTGGACGAGTTCTACACAGCAGCTCAAACCCGTGAACTGGACAGGCTGGCCATTGAAAAGTACAACATCCCCGGCTATGAGTTGATGCAGCGAGCCGGCAAATCAGCCTGGCAGGCTCTCCAGTCACGATGGCCTGGTGTCAAATCACTACTCGTCTTTTGCGGCACCGGGAACAATGGTGGCGATGGCTTTATAATAGCAAGTCTGGCCAAACGTAAGGGGCTTGAAGTAACAGTCATTATGGCGGATACACCGAACAGACTCCGTGGAGATGCACTGACTGCCTTCCAACAGGCTCTGGCAGATGGCATTCAGCCTGAACCCGCTTCAGCATTCAAATTTCCGGCATCCAGCCCAACTTCTGCCGCGAGCACAGTGATCGTTGATGCTCTCCTGGGTACCGGACTCAAAGGCGAAGTGCGAGATCCCTATGCATCTCTGATTACCCTTATCAATCAATGTGGGTTACCGGTTTTGGCCGTAGATATCCCGTCCGGGCTGTGCAGTGACACTGGTAAAATCCTGGGTTGTGCTGTTAAAGCCAATTTAACCGTAACCTTCATTGGCAGAAAGATCGGCATGACGCTGGCACAGGGTCCGGGATGTTGCGGTGATATCATTTTCAGTTCTCTTGCTATCCCGGCAGGTGTCTATGCAGATCTTCGGGCCTGTTAACTGAGGACATCAGTCAGATTCACAAGATTAGATTTAGATCAATAGCTTTGACCAGGTGCTGTTCTATAAGATAGTTTTAGTATAAACGGTATGGAGGAGCATCTATGAAACGTTTATTGAAACTGTTAGTAGTTGTTACATTTCTGCCAATTTGCGCCCTTGCCCAGCAATACGTGCTTTTTAACGGAGGGGTCGGCTCAGATGAGCGGGAAACGGCACCGGAGGATGGAACAAAACTGGTTTTTTTTGCCAGTACAGGTTCCTACCTGTCTGATGTCCAGGTGACCATTCTGGATTCGAACGGTCGTGAAATGGTAAACACCAGGACCCGTGGTCCGTGGCTGATACTTGACCTCCCAAATGGCCAGTATCAGGTTAGGGCCAGCCTTGATGAAGTTACTGCTCAGGGGGGCATGATAAGTGTCGGAGGCGATTCGCCTCAGGAATATGCCTATATGTTCCCCGTCGGGGAATAATCCCGGGCTCTATCCCTGAATTCAGAGCCCGGGTTTCTGAAGCGGGACCTGTTATTTGATCGGAATACTGCGTGATGCCGGCGGAACTTTTCCTTTCGGCACACGCAGGGTTAATACGCCGTTTTCAAATTCCGCGACAATTTTTGATTCATCAACGTCTTTACCAAGGTCAAAGCTGCGGGCATATTTACCATATCGCCTTTCCTGCCGCAGGTACTTTCCATCTTCCTTGTCTTCCTTGCTTTCCTCATATTCCGCCTGAATGCTCAGGACATTATTGTCAATTGAAACTTCGATATCGTCTTTTTTCATGCCAGGGAAATCAGCCTTGATCGTGTAGCTGTCATCATTTTCCTTGATATCCACTGCCAGCCTTGCATTGTCAAACTTTGAGGCGGGCATCAGCCGGAATGTCGGAAAGGTGTCATCAAAAATACTGTCCAGCGCATGAAACGGGTGTTTTGGAATCAGATTCATTGTTGCCTCCAATTGTTACCAGGTTAACGAGCTATACCCCGTAAATGAGGGCCGTCCAAACTGGTTTCAATAGTGACGCTGTTGATTAATGCAAACCCTTGATCCTGATCAAACCGGAAAGCTGAGATAAGGAATCAGGCAGGAATACTGTTCTGGAGACTGCTTGGCATTGGCAGTTGCGGTAATTTGTTACCCATTAAACCTATTGCATGCCGATAGCAGATTAGGCTTT
>CAZKJY010000081.1:0-7532 GCA_964553165.1 uncultured Enterobacteriaceae bacterium | reverse complement strand
GAGACCATCATTATATGGTCTTAGTTTCAAGGAATGCATTAGACTTTTTGACTAAAATTCTGTTTGATCAACACATACCCTATCTTAAAAAATTGTTAAGGAATAACCATGGCTAGAAGATCGGACCATAACAGTGAAGAGCTCAAGGAACTGGCTATCACTAAGGCTTTAAAGCTCATTGAAGAAAAGGGAGAAGCAGGCTTCAAGGCCAGGGCAATCGCCAAGGAAATGGGCTATACCGTCGGCACCCTGTATTACCTGTTCGGTGACCTGGGCCAGTTTCGCCTGCATGTCTGTGGAAGATTACTGGATATGCATTATGATGAGATCACTCGCGAAATAGCCCGCAAGAAAAACAGACTGGATTACCACATCATCAAATACCTGCAGTACGCCCAGAATCGTCCCAATTTTTCCAAATTCCTCTACACTGAAAAAGTAGGAACACGAAATGAGAAGCCCGAATGGTATCTGGAAAAGTATAAGAAGCATTACGCCCTGTTTATTGAGACCTTCAAGGAAGTCATCAAGGACAAAAAGCTGGCACTCAAAGCCGGCAATACCATCTGGGCACATATTCATGGCGTCTGTATTCTGCTCCTTACCGACAAGCTTCCGATGCTGGGTGTTTCAAGTCCTGAAAGCATGATCAGGCATCTGGTCAAGAACTATCTTGATGGGCTGAAACATTAGCCCGGTCCAACCTGGCAGACTCCTGTCCCGTCTCTGGCATCCGCATCCAATTTCCTTTAGCTTGCGTTAGTAGTAACATTTGCCCTCAGTCCATTACTGACGGAATAAGCGTTCTGCATGAATTTTCTGGGTTCCCATATCCTTTCCATAGACCAGTTTGATACCAGTGATGTAGAAAAACTCTTTTCCGTTGCCGACCAGATGCAACCCTACGCCCATCGCGAACTGAAAACGCGGGTGCTTGAGGGAGCCATTCTCGGTGCCCTGTTTTTTGAACCCAGCACCCGAACCCGAATCAGCTTTGGTTGCGCTTTCAATCTGCTCGGCGGCCAGGTCAGGGAAACCACCTCCATCAAGTCCAGTGCATTGGCCAAGGGCGAGTCCCTCTACGATACAGCCCGGGTAATCAGCGGTTACAGCGATATTATTGCCATGCGCCATCCGATGAACGGATCGGTGGAAGAATTCTCAAAGGCCAGTCGGGTGCCTGTCATCAATGCCGGTGACGGCTCTGCAGAACATCCTTCCCAGGCCTTGCTGGACCTGTATACCATCAAGAAAGAACTGAAAATCCAAAAAGATTTTAACGGCCTCAATATTGCGATGGTCGGCGACCTCCGCTATGGCCGAACGGTCCATTCCCTGTGTAAGCTGCTGCGCCTGTACAGAAATATATCCTTTACCCTGATTTCTCCCGGCGAACTGAGGATGCCTGCAGACATTGTCGAGGAGCTGAGACAGTCAGGTCATCAGGTGACAGAAACCGAAGACATGGAGACCGGCCTGCATGATAAACATATGGTCTACCTGACCCGGATCCAGGAAGAACGTTTCAGTTCCCAGGAAGAAGCCAATATCTATCGTGGCCGCTTTCGGCTCAATCAATCCATCTACACAGCCCATTGCCAGCCCAATACCGTCATCATGCATCCCTTACCCAGGGACTCCCGCGCTGAGGCAAATGAGCTGGATAACGATTTAAATCAACATCCAAGTCTGGCAATATTTCGACAGACCGATAACGGCGTCCTGATACGCATGGCTCTGTTTGCGCTCATGCTTGGCGTTGAGAACGATCTGCACAAAACCAGCAGCAAGGTTAACTGGTACACTGACAGACGATTCTAGAATCTGCTTACGGAGTTTTCATGGAATTAAAAGATTTGTTGAAAGTGATGGTAGATAAAGACGGCTCCGACCTGTTTTTGTCTACCGGGGCCCCTCCCAGCATGAAGGCGCATGGTCGCCTGATTCCCATGACTGACAAAGTGTTGCCACCGGGTTATACCCGCAAAATCGCCAATCAGGTGATGAATGCGGATCAGCGAGCCGAGTTCGAAGAAAAGCTGGAAATGAATCTGGCACTGATGGAGGAAGGCATTGGTCGTTTCCGTGTGAATATTTTTGTCCAGCGCAACGAGGTCGGGCTGGTCTGCCGCAGCATCGCCACGGATCTGCCCGACTACCGTAAACTGGGCCTGCCTGAAGTACTGCCAAAACTGATGATGAACAAAAATGGCCTGATTCTGTTCGTTGGCGGTACCGGTTCCGGTAAGTCCACCTCACTGGCCTCACTGATTGATTACCGAAACCAGAATTCCGAAGGACATATCATCACCATTGAGGACCCCGTCGAGTTCATTCATCCACACAAGAAATCCATCGTGAATCAGCGTGAGGTCGGTGTCGATACCCTGTCCTATGAGGAAGCCCTGAAGAACACCCTGCGTCAGGCGCCGGATGTGATTCTGATTGGAGAGATCCGCACCATGGAAACCATGGAGCATGCCCTGGCCTTCGCAGAAACCGGCCACCTGTGTCTGTCCACCCTGCACGCCAACAATGCCAACCAGGCCCTGGACCGTATCATCAACTTCTTCCCGGAAGAAAGACACAAACAGCTCTATCTGGACCTTTCACTCAACCTGCGTGGCTTCGTATCGCAGCGACTGGTGAAAACCAAGGATGGCAAACGGGCTGCCGCCATAGAGATCCTGCTCGGAACACCCCGGGTTGCCGACCTGATCAAGAACGGCAAGGTCGAGGAAATCAAGGAAGTCATGGAGAAATCCGAAAATATCGGCATGAAGACCTTTGACTCCGCCCTGTTCGAACTTTACCGCTCCGGCAAAATTTCGCTCGAAGAAGCCCTCAAAAATGCCGATTCCGAGAACAACCTGCGCCTTAAAATCTCATTGGCTGAAAGTGAACGCGGGAAGGGCGTCACTGATGAAGAGGCTTCTGGCGGTCTGTCACTGGCGCCAAAACCGGACGAATAAACTGCGATCCGATCGGAAAAAAAACACAACAACCGGGGAGCTCATCATGTATAAACCCAGTTTAACGCCGCTGGCGTATCTCATCGTGTTCTGTCTGGCTGTATTTCTGTCTGTGTTGCCCGCCAGAGATGTTCTTGCCCAACAGCCACAGCGCCTGAATAAAATAATCGAAGCCCTGGAAGCGGGCCGCCCGGCACTGGCGGATACCGAATGGCAGCTGATCGATATGGAGCATGCGCCCTACTCGGCAGAAACACTGCAGCGGGTTCTGGAGGAACTGCAGCGGGACGCCGATGGCCGACTCAGTCAGACACCCCTGGTGCGCATCCCCCATAATGGCGATGAAGATTTTGCCTGGGCCGTGAAGCAGGTCCTGGACCAGGGGGTTTTCGGCATCCTGTTGCCGCATGTGGAAACCCGTGAAGATGCCGAACGCTTTGTCCAGGCCATGCGCTATCCCCCGCCACGGGACGCTGATCAGCCTGAACCACGGGGTATCCGGGGCTGGGGACCTGCTAATGCCATGCGTCTGTGGGGCATTGAAGACAGCGCCGAGTATTACCGCCGCGCTGATGTCTGGCCCCTCAATCCTGACGGGGAACTGTTTGCCGTTGCCATGGTGGAATCCGCCAGGGGCGTGGAGAACATCGAAGATATTCTGCAGGCCCCGGTCAGTGCCGTTTTTGTTGTCCCTGGCGATCTGGCGATTGATCTGGGACTCGGCCCTAACCCGCCGGAGGGCTACCATCAGGAAGTCCTGAATGCCTACAGCGCAGTCATTGCCGCCTGCAGCCAGCAGACGCGGGTGATTTGCGGACTGGGTGATTCCCGTGCCCGACTGCAGCAAAGGCTGGATGAGGGCTGGCGTTTTATCGACGCACTCTGAACGCCGATTCCGGTACTTGCTCAGTTTGAATTATTACATCAGCTTCAGGTGTTTCCTGGTTTGGTTTTATGGGGCCGTCTGGCGACAGGAAGTCGCCAGCCGAGCCTGTACAGGGGTGAGACAAGCGATTACAAAGCATCGCTTTGTGCGCAGTCGAACGACACCCATCTGTGATGGGTGGCTGGACCGTACGTTTTTTGGCGTGTCCCAGAAAACCAAACCAGGAAACTGCTATGTACGCATAAATTTTAACCTGATGCATCACCCCACTTCCGCATTTACTAATGTTCCCGTGTGGCATGGAATCGGATGTCAGGCCAGCGTTCTTCCGTCAGACCCAGATTCACCCGCGTGGGTGCCAGGTAGGTCAGATGACCGCCGCCATCCAGCGCAATGTTGCCTTCTGCCTTGCGCCGGAATTCCTCAAGCTTGGCCGGCTTGTCACTGCTTAGCCAGCGGGCAGTGAAAATATTCACCGGCTCGTAAACACAATCCACCTTGTATTCATCCTTGAGCCGGTAGGCAACCACATCGAACTGCAGTATCCCGACAGCCCCTACAATCAGATCATTGTTGGCCAGCGGCATGAAGACCTGGGTTGAGCCTTCCTCAGAGAGCTGTTTCAGCCCTTTCTGCAATTGCTTGAGCTTGAGAGGATCTTTCAGCCGTATGCGCTTGTAGAGCTCAGGCGCAAAATGGGGAATGCCGGTAAACTGAAGGTGCTCTCCCAGCGTGAAGGTATCGCCAATCTGGATGGTGCCGTGATTGTGCAGCCCCAGGATATCCCCGGAGACAGCGTACTCTGCCTGTTCACGTTCACCGGCGATGAAGGTGACAGCATCGCCGACCCGGATTTCCTTGCCAATGCGGACATGCTGCATCTTCATGCCCTGCGTATAGGCACCAGAGCAGATTCGCAGGAAGGCAATACGGTCGCGATGCTTGGGGTCCATGTTGGCCTGAATCTTGAAGACAAAGCCGCTGAATGCCTCCTCATAGGGATCCACCTGCCGACTCTGGGTTTCCCGCGGCTGGGGTGCCGGTGCCCATTGCACAAAATCATCCAGCATTTCCTCAACCCCGAAATTGGTCAATGCGGAACCAAAAAATACCGGCGTCTGTTTACCGGCCAGACAGTCCTGCAGATTAAAGGCATGACTGGCCCCTCTGACCAGCTCTATCTCATCCAGAAAATCCGCCGCATAGATGCCCAGGTAGGCAGCCGCTTCGGGGCTGGCAAGTCCCTGTATTTTATCGACTTTCCTGATCTCACTTTCCTGACCGTGTGCATAGCAGTGTATGGTATCGGTAGCCAGGTTATAGATGCCCTTGAATGCCTTGCCCATACCGAGTGGCCAGTAGATCGGTGCGCACTGTATCTGCAGGATATTCTCTACTTCATCCAGCAGCTCTATCGGATCTTTGATATCACGATCCAGTTTGTTGATGAAGGTAAATATGGGGGTGTCGCGCAGGCGACAGACTTCCATCAACTTGATGGTTCGCTCTTCCACCCCTTTGGCACCATCAATCACCATCAGCACCGAGTCCACCGCCGTCAGGGTGCGATAGGTATCTTCCGAGAAATCTTCATGCCCCGGAGTATCCAGCAGATTGACCACCCGACCATGATAGGGAAACTGCATCACCGAAGAGGTCACCGAAATTCCCCTCTCCTTCTCCATACTCATCCAGTCAGAAGTGGCGTGACGGTCTGACTTTCTGCCTTTGACCGTGCCCGCTTTCTGAATCACTTTGCCATAGAGCAGCAGTTTTTCGGTAATAGTCGTCTTGCCGGCATCCGGATGGGAAATAATTGCAAAGGTGCGCCGCTTGGCAACATCCGCCTTGAAATCGGTCATAGCCTGTACCGGTAATTATGCTAAGGGAAGTTGGACATGACTGCTGGAATGCTAATGCAGTATGTCCTGACCCGTGGGACTTTCACTGGAATACATGGGATGCAGGACTTGGTGGCGCTTGACCATCAGCACGTCGTGTGGACAGATTTCAATGAACTCGCCATCCACCCGGATTGCGAATTCATCCAGCATGACGCAGACGACATCATCTTCCTGGGCATCAACGATAATGCCACGCTTGAAGCCATTCAGGGTTTTAAGACTGACTTCGGTACCCAGATCCGTATGCACACAAATCTGCTCGGTCCCGCTGTTCTCAGCCAGAATCTGTTCGCCCGACTGCACCAGTCCGAAACCAGCGGCGGCGACGATCTGCACAATCTCAATGGTCTGTGGGTCACTCAGATCGACTCTTACAGTCTGACCGGAGGGATGCTGCTGCTCACTGTGCTGATTGGAGATCAGTTTCAGAAACAGACTGATGTCCTCCTCATTCCATTCCAGGATTTCTTCTTTTTCAGAGTGCATGGTCTCGCTGGCAAAGCTCAGCACGTCGGTTTCTATGATGTGTTCCAGGCGCTTTTCTCCCTGATTGAAGGGAACCACCATGGTCACGATACAGAAGCCGTCACCGCTCTCGTCACTTAAACGCCAAAGGAAAGGAATGTTTTGGTTTAACTCTACCATTCAACAACTGGAGGCACAGAATTGAGTATTGGATTGCCTGCCTGCAAGTATAGCACTGGAATTTCAGCAAGCTCCATGCTTTATATGGATTTATCAGTGCCGGAATTCCTGTCCGGAAGGGCTCGTGCTGGACCTTAATCCGGTCTTTATCTGTTTTTCTCCACAAGTTCTGTGGATAACTTTGTGAATAAGGTCCCTGCAAGGCCCTAAAGTCTCGTAAAACACTTAGCCCAAGACAAACTGGTTAAAAAGTAACCAACTATAACTCTTTATTTTTCAGTGAGTTACATTTGAATAAACACAGTGTTGCGTTATATGCCGCTATTTACAGGACATTAATCCTGCAAGTGCGATTTGTGCATAAAAAACCGCACTCTTGGCACTGTTAATATTGGTTAACGTTAAGAAAGGCTGTTATTTAAAGGGTATTTCTGCATGCTTCGAGAGCGCTTATTCGGCAACAATTCTCAAAAGCTGTTCGTAGTCGGTCAGTCCCTTGAAGATTTTTTCAATACCATCCTGTTTCAGGGTACGCATGCCATCCTTGATCGCCTGGGCCTTGAGATCTTCCAGACTGGCCTTTTTGTAAATCATGGTCTGCAGTTCGTGGGTGCCGACCAGTAACTCATGTACGCCGGTCCTGCCCCGGTAACCGGTACCGCCGCATTTCTCACAACCTACGGCGCGCATCAGCTCCACTTCATCCGTATTGATGCCCAGATCCTGGAACTGCTCACGGCCATACTGTTCAATAAGATGATTGAGATCCTTTTCTTCCGGTTTGTAGGGCTCCTTGCATTCAGCACACAGGGTTCGCATCAAACGCTGGGCCAGCACCCCCAGCAGGGCATCGGAGAAGTTGACCGGGTCGAGGCCCAGATCCAGCAGACGGGTAATGGTCTCAGGTGCCGAGTTGGTGTGCAGGGTTGATAACACAAGGTGACCTGTCAGCGAGGCTTCGATACCGATATGGGCGGTTTCATGGTCACGCATCTCACCAATCAGAATCACGTCCGGGTCAGCACGCAGGAAGGCACGCATGGCTGCAGCAAACGTAAAACCGATCTTGGGCTGCATCTGCACCTGCTGCAGGCCGGGCTGGGTAATCTCCACCGGGTCCTCAGC
>CAZKJY010000080.1:6749-7549 GCA_964553165.1 uncultured Enterobacteriaceae bacterium | reverse complement strand
GCCGCATCGCTTGGCGGTGACATGCAGTCGCTGGGCGACCGTAATGCACCAACAATCTCCTATGCTGCTTTGACACCGGCTTTTCACCAAAACAGCGAGGGAAAGTATGTCGGTGGCATGTTTCTCGATGGCCGTGAGCCGGATCTTGCTGCTCAGGCGGGCGGTCCGCCACTTAATCCCATTGAAATGGGGCAGCCTGACAAGGCGGCGGTGGTGGAACGCTTAATGGAAAATGCTGTTTATCAGGTTGCCTTTAAAGAACTGTTCGGGGATGAAATTTTCTCGGACATTGATGCGGCCTATGCCGGCATGACGCAAAGCATTGCCGCCTTTGAACAGGGTGAATTCTTTTCGCCCTTCGATTCAAAATATGACCGCTACCTGCGGGGTGAGTATGAACTCAGCCGTGAGGAAGAGCTTGGGATGACCCTGTTTTTTTCCCAGCAGTTCACCAACTGTAACCAGTGTCATCAGCTAAATGTGCTGCCTGGTACAGAGCGTGAAACTTTCACCAATTACCAGTATCACAATATCGGGGTGCCCGTGAATACCATGCTGCGAATGCGTAATGGTTCCGATGCAGGACATGTCGACAGCGGATTGCTGGAAAACCCGCTGGTAAACGATCCAGCCCAGGCAGGAAAGTTCAAGGTGCCAACCTTGCGAAATGTCGCCATCACCGCCCCCTATATGCATAATGGTGTCTTCCGGGATCTAAAGACGGTGATCCGGTTTTATAACAAGTACAACAGCAGGACCGAGGCCGCCCAGACCAATCCGGAAACAAATGAAGTCTGGGG
>CAZKJY010000080.1:0-6739 GCA_964553165.1 uncultured Enterobacteriaceae bacterium | reverse complement strand
GAGAACCGGAAATATCTGCTAACATTTCAACCGCAGAACTGGAGTCTGCACCGTTTCTGGATGATAGAAGAGTCGATGCACTTGTTGCCTTTCTGAGATTGCTGACGGACAGACGTTACGAACCCCTCCTCGACACTGAAAATTAATTCACAAAAAAAAAGTAGTTATTCATGAAATTTGCCGATACAGAGATTAGTGCGCGTCTGCAAAATCAGCCAGACGGCATACTTGGCAGGTACTGCACCCTGGTGGGAATCAGTGCTGAAGCAATGCCGTCCATCAGGGCTTTTTTCGATATCTACAATCGTGAGGGTAATCGCCTGAGCGGCAGCAGCAATGGCGATAATGTGCTGACCAACATATTCAAAGGGGAAACCGGGAAGATATTCACCAAGGCTGTCGAATACCGCCCTTTTCAGGATGCCGAGCTGATCACCATGATCCAGGGGCTGGTTGCAGCCAATATCCGGGAAGCAGAATTCCGTTACACATCCCGTGGCGACCACTTCGTTTTTGCCAAACCCAGTGACAGCGAAAAAGCCGCCGACAACATCCGTATTGCCCATGATAAATATGTGTACTTCCTGAAAATGCTGAAGGCAATCAAAGGCATTATTGAAAACTATGAGCCGCAGCTTAAAGTCTGGCAGGGTTTCAAAGATGTTGAAAAGATCGCCAGCAATATCCAGATCCTGGACACCATTGTGCAGAACCTGGAAATGGAGCCAGATGGTACAGATACAATCAGGACTTCAGGATTGACACTGGATGACCTGGGACTGACTGTTGAATTGGATGAGGACATCGCCCGTCAAACCGGCCTGGAAACAACAGAAGTGAAGACCCATTGTCATTTACCCGGCAATGCTGCCGCTGAATTCATTCAGGTCTGCGGATTACAGAAATATGCCCAGGAAGCCATGATGGTTGCGCAACTGGTGGAATATGCTGAGACTGTGCGTGAGATTGATGCGGCATACTACGGCGTATTTCCAAAAGTGTTACCACAGGATGAAGGCGGACTTCGCTTCAGTTTCCACAATTTTCATCATGCCTATTTACTGCGGGAAGGTCAGGGAGGAACACCGGGGATTGATATCTCCGCAGCGATGTACAAGGAACTGGGTGGCACAGAAGCCCTGATGGATCATCTTCAGAAAAGGGAGCTGGTCTCCGAAATTGTCAGACGCGAAAACGATTTCAGACGAGGCCGCTCTCACAAATTACGCTGGGCCGAATCGAAGACCCGCCTGCAGCTGGAACAGGCACTGGATGACTTTAGTGAGACTGAGGCGAAAGACAGTCCTTTACGTATCAAGCTGATCGAACATTTTCTTTCCAGTGTCAGTGAGAATTTCGGTGACTTTTCCCTCGGGGAAATAGATGCTGACAGCGGAGAAATCGTAACCGTCGTCGTGCTGCCTTCGCCCAACATGGCGGGTAAATCCACTTCACTCAAAGCGCTTGGCCTAATTCTGCAGGGTGCCCTGATGGGCAGAACGGTTGCGGCAGAAAGTGCTGAACTGACGGTACCGGATCAGATCTATCATAACTTCAATGTCGAAGATGACCTGACGCATCAGCGCAGTACTTTCAAGGCGCAACTGGAAAACATCAAGGACTTCCTGGATAACGCAACGATCCACAGTCTGGGTTTGTTTGACGAGCTCTTCAACGGGACCAGTGCCGATTACCAGCTCGCACTGGCCTGGGCTTTCCTGGAAAAGTGCAGCAGCAATCATCTGCGTGTCATGATATCCACCCATAACAGGGATCTGGAGTACTACAGCGACCCGGATGGTTATGAACACATCAAGGGCTCCCATGGCAGACCCATTGATGCCATCAACCCGAAAGGTGGACGCAATGCCAAAACCGTCTCTATCGGTCATGACCATAAATTCAAGTACGGTTCAGAACGTGACAGTGAAGCCCTGATTATTGCTGAGGAAGTTCTGAGCCCCCGACACGACGATATTCTGCGTCGTGCTGAGGAGATTCTCGCCCATATTCGTGCCGAACGCTGATCAGCCCAGGACGGCGGATTACCGCTTTCTGAAGGTCTGAATTGTTCGGCGGCCCGAATTGTGAGTTGTTGCGACTGATTCCTGTTTCTATTTGCTATGTCCTTTGATATCTATACTGGCAATGCAGAATAATGAACAGGAGTGACCATGGCCACACTGCCGCCGGGAATTAATGATCAGACCTTTCAGAGTGCCCTGAATGAATTTCGCAATGCGATCGGGGCCGACTGGGTGTTCAGTTCGGACGAAGATGTCGCACTGTACCGGGATGCCTATAATCCCTTCTGGGGGGAAGAAGAGCGCACACTGGAAGCTTCAGCCGCTGTCGCACCGATCACCACTGAGGAAGTGCAGGCCATTGTCCGCATTGCCAATCAGTTCCGGATTCCGCTCTATCCCATCTCAACCGGTAAAAACCTGGGCTATGGTGGTTCTTCGCCCAATCTTTCCGGCAGTGTCATTGTTGACCTGAAGCGCATGAACCGGGTCATCGAAGTTGATGCCGAAAGAAACTATGCCATTGTTGAGCCCGGAGTCTCCTATTTTGACCTGTACAACTATATTCAGGAGCGTGGTCTGCCTGTCTGGATAGACTGTCCCGACCCGGGCTGGGGCAGCCCGGTGGGCAATGCCCTGGATCATGGCGTGGGCTATACCTATAACCGTTACCGTGACCATTTTGGTTCCCATGCAGGGATAGAAGCTGTCCTTCCCAGCGGTGAAATTATACGAACCGGCATGGGTGCCATTCCGGGCGGCCAGATGGGGAACTATCGCTATGGTTTCGGGCCAGAAATTGACGGGCTTTTTGTACAGGGCAACTTCGGCATTGTCACCAAAATGGCCTTCCACCTGATGCCTGAACCGGAAGCGTACTATTCCGGACGCGTCATTGTTCCCCGGCGACGTGACCTAATCCCGCTGGTGAATCATGTCAATAATTTTGAAGACCTGGGTTTGATTGGTCAGCCTGAATACGGCAGCCCTGCCGGTGGCAATAACCCTGAATTACGCGAACTGCTGGCACGACCGGGTGGCGCCACGGATGAGGAACTGGATGCTCTGGCAGCCAGACGGGGAGTTGGTTCCTGGTCTGTGAATCTGCAGTTCTATGGTCCCGAAGAATCGGTACTGGCCAACTGGGCCTTTGCACAGCGTAAAATTTCCGAGAATATCGCAGGTGCACAGTTTGAACCGGGTCGGCTTTACCGCTTCCCGATGAGTGATGAAGACAAGCGCACTTTCCCTCACCGTGTTGCGATCGGGGTGCCAAACATGGAGATTTTCCGGATTGTGCCCCAGGATGGCCTGCTGTATTTCTCCGCTCTGGTGCCCCGAAGTGGCGAAGCGGTATTCAGAGGCCAACAGGTCTTTGGAGAAATCTATCGTGAAATGGGTCTCGGTGCCGGTCCCAATCCATATCAGGGAGCCGCAACCTGGCATCCCAGAACCTTTATTCTGATCAACGGGTTTCCCTTAAGCAGAACTGATGCAGATCTGAATGCTCGCGTCAGACAGGCATTCAGAATGTGTATTGACGCGGCTGCTGCAGAAGGCTGGGGAGAATATCGTGCACCACCTGCCTTCGCTGACCAGATCATGGGAGCCTATTCGTTCAACAATAACATCCTCAGGCGTTTCTGTGAGGAATTGAAGGACGGTGTGGATCCGAATGGCATTCTTGCCCCAGGGCGAGGGGGAATCTGGCCCAGAAACTTGCGGGAGGGACGGGCATGATCAGGAAGGGTCTTACAGGTTTAGTGGCAATCCTGGGTCTGAGTGCCAGCGCAACAGTCTTGGCACAGGATCAGTCTCTGGTGGAGCAGGGTTCTCAGGTATTTGATAAATGGTGCCGCATCTGTCACGGCGAACCGGCCAGCCGCATTGACATGATCGGGACACAAAAACTGCAGGAACGCTATCAGGGAGCCGTCCCCGCGAAACTGGAGGACAGAACCAATCTGACACCGGAATTCATCGAGGTAATCGTCAGAAATGGTATTGGTCTGATGCCGTTCTTCAGAAAAATCGAAGTGAGCGATGCGGATTTGGAGGCATTGCAGGCCTATTTGACCAGAAACAATCCCTAAGGATTTCAGGAACGAAATTGGTCCTTTAAAAACAGCATAATTCAGGTGACTTACCATGGCTAATAGAAGACAGTTTTTAAAAATCGGTATTGCGTCCTCATCCATTCCGCTGGCCGCCTCTGCTGTTAAAGCCAATACATTGCGCGCATTTTTTTCCGATACCGCCGAACAGAGCATTCCGTTTTATAAAATCCTGGCGGACAGGCGTTATCCTGAGAGCATGAGTTTTGCTGAAGAAATGCATGGCCGTGGTTTTGATATCCATGTGCTTGACGATGGTGATCCGACTGAATTCTGGAACAATGAATTGCGTGAAATCTGGGAGACCATGCCGGTGGCAATAGCCGGGGTGACCAATTTCAGGCCCATGTTCTGCCTGCAGCAGCTGGGCAGGACATATGGCACAAGGGTTGTTTACCGGGGTGTCCACGCCATTGCCGATAACGGACAGATCAAGCATCGGGTAGAAGGCCCCAGCAAGATGCTGAGTCAGTGTCAGCACCGACTGGATTTCAAATCCGAACGCAAGGCAGGCAGCTCTCTGGCAGAACTGCTGATGAGCTGTGAATCAGGCACCAATGAGATTGTCAGTTTTGATTTTGCCGAGCGCACCGGGCACACCAAGAAAGCGCCCGACCTGGATTCGGCAGAGTACATGCGAACCTCCTATTCGGGTCTGAGCAATCTGAAAGTCGATCCGGTAGCCGACATCCTGAATTCCTGGATAGTTGCACCGGCCCATCAGGCCTGAACCTAAAGCACGGGGACTAGATTCTTTCCATGGCATCGATGACGATGCCGGTGGTGAGGATTTGTGGTAATACTTCGGCTGGCGCATTGGGATCGGCCGGATACATCAGATACAGAGGCACGCCACTGGTTTCAAAACGCTGCAGGACACGGGTGATTTCAGGATCGTTATTGGTCCAGTCGCCTTTCAGATAGGCCACATTGTTATCAGCAAGCGCCTGATAAAATTCTTCCGAGCTCAGGGCAACCTTTTCATTCACCAGACAGGTGATACACCAGGTCGCGGTCATGTTGACAAAAACGGGCTGGCCGCTGGCACGCAGTTCCGCCAGACGCGCATCACTGTAGGTTTCGTAATTTGCCGATTCATCGGGAGCCTGGGGTGCAGCTGTGGTATTCAGCAGCGGGGAACGAACGACGCCAAGGGTCAGCAGCAGACAGACAATGATGACGATGGTATTGGCATAGCGCCAGAATGGCGTCTGAATTGCCTGGCGACGCTGGTAGAGCCAGGCAGCCAGCGCAAGCAGGACACAGCTGGCCACAACCAGTGCCATGGCTGTCGGTCCTGCCTGATTACCCAATACCCAGAGGAGCCACACAGCTGTGGCATAAAGTGGAAAGGCCAGTACCTGTTTAAAGGTCAGCATCCAACGACCCGGATGCGGTAGCAGCTTCGACAGGGCAGGGTTAAACGAAATCAACAGGAAAGGCAGAGCCATCCCGAGTCCCAGCGCGAGAAAGACTGAAAGCGCGGTGATCGGTGGCTGGGTAAAGGCAAAACCCAGTGCGGCTCCCATGAAGGGGGCTGTGCAGGGACTGGCCACGACACTGGCGAGTACGCCGGTAAAAAAGGACCCTTTGTAACCTTCCCGGTCCTGCAGTTCACTGCCCATGCCCATGACGGTAGTGCCAAATTCCACCACCCCGGACATGGAAAGCCCCATGACAAAGAACAGGAAAACCAGCAGGCTGACAAACCAGGGAGACTGCAGATGAAATCCCCAGCCAATCAGTGAGCCACCGGCCTGCAGTGCCAGCAGCACCGAGGCCAGGATCAGGAAGGCCAGAATCACACCGGCAGTATAGGCTAAACCGTGCATGCGTTTGTCTGCCTGTGAGGCTTTACTGTTGGCAGACAGACTCAGAATCTTGAGAGACAGTACCGGGAAGACACAGGGCATCAGGTTAAGGATCAATCCACCCAGCAGGGCAAAGGCAAAAACCAGCAAGAGATTCATGTCGGCACGGGTATCAGCAAGCCCATCGGAGCTTGCCGTCAACAGATTCAGATCAGAGGCACTGATGCCATCCGGCTGGGCCGCAACTTCATAGGCAACCTGGCGACCATTACTTTCAGTGACCACAATCAGCCCACTGATCTGTTGCGGGGCTTCACTCAGACGGGGATGATGCCCCTGGCTTAACTGCAGGCTGGAAAGCTGATAGGTGATCTGTTGTGGGGCAATATAATTGAAGACCCGGTGCTCGCCAGGGATGAATTGAATTTCCTCAGCATTGGCAAACACAGGCTCAGTCGCCTGCACCAGTATGTTCAGATTGCCGTCTGCGATGGAGTAGCTGGCATCAAAACTCACATCAGTGCTTGGCAAGGCAGCCCGGGTTCTGGCAAAACCTTCTGCCCATGCCGGTTCAATTCCAATCAGGTCTTCTGGCAGGACAGGCTGGCTCAGGCTGACTGTGGCGCCGCCGGGGATGCAGATGTCTTCACATTCCAGCCACTGGGCATCAGCGGTGATATCCAGACTTCCCGCCTGAAAATCAGCGGGAATGCTGAGTCGGGTAAGGAGGAAAATTTCATCTTCATAGCCGAAGTCAACCAGATCAGCAGGCAGTTCAATGCGTTTGGGC
>CAZKJY010000079.1:0-7626 GCA_964553165.1 uncultured Enterobacteriaceae bacterium | reverse complement strand
TCATGAGTCTGGCCTGGCTATCCATTATAGCGCTGATTCTTGCCGTCACGCTGAGTTGTACCACCGCCGTTAACATCGGCATTCTGTCCATGTCCCTGGCCCTGATTATCGGTGTCTGGATCGGGGATATGTCCATGGGGAGCGTGCTGGCCGGCTTCCCGACCTCCCTGTTTACGACGCTGCTGGGGGTTACCCTGCTGTTTTCGATTGCCGAATGCAATGGCACCCTGTCACGTATTACGTCCAGGGCCGTCAGCCTCTGCAAGGGTCATGCGGGCATCCTGCCAATGATGTTTTTCATGGTAGGTTTTGTCATCTCAACGATAGGTGCGGGAGCCACACCGGCCAGTGCTCTGCTGGCACCACCAGCCATGGCGGTGGCAGGACGTGCTGGTATACCCCCTCTGCTGATGGCGGTGATGGCAGGCAACGGGGTACTGGCCGGAACCCTGTCTCCTTTTTCACCCACCGGTATTGTTGCCAATGGCGTGATGGAACAGATTGGTCTTGATGGTGTCGAGTGGTATACCTTTGGCTTCAATGCCTTTGCCCATGCCCTGGTGGGTTTTGGGACCTTCTTTCTGTTTGGTGGTCTGAAACTGTTCCGGCGTGAACATCATCAGTTAAGAACCGAGGCAGGCAGTCTGGATCCGCACGCTGGCGAGATCATGCAACGCCATCACTGGATTACTGTGGTTGGTATCAGTATTTTCATCGTGCTGGTTGCCGGATTCGGATTTGATGTGGGCATGGTTGGACTGATTGTGGCAACCCTGCTGGTGCTCCTGCGTACGGTTGACGAAGGGGAAGCCATCAAAAACATCCCCTGGCGGGTAATCCTGATGGTGACGGGTGTCAGTGTCCTGATCTCGCTGCTCAATGAAACCGAGGGGCTGGCCCTGATCACCGGCGGCATTGCCAATATAGCCACGCCAGGGACCATCAATCCGATCGTGGCGTTTACGGCGGGCCTGATTTCGGTTTACAGCAGTACTTCCGGGGTGGTTCTGCCCGCCTTTTTACCCATGGTCCCTTCACTGGCAGAACAACTGGGCGGGATGAATCCCCTGAATATTGCCTGGGCCATGAGTGTCAATGCCAGCCTGGTTGACCTGTCCTCCCTGTCGACAGTTGGCGCTCTCTATATTGCCAGTGCAGCGCCGGGAACCGACAGCCGGAAATTTTTCAACGCCCTGTTGGCCTGGGGCATGTCCATGACCGTGATAGGCGCCTTGCTAAGTAAACTGATGTTTGGCTAAATATTCTGGCAGGAAAACTCAGCCGGGTAATCTGGACCATGATGACTAAAATGATAAAAATTCTGTTGCTTGGTCTGCTGGGATGCTGCATTTCACCACTGTCTGCACAGCAGTATCCGGTGGAGACCATCACCATCATCACGCACTCAAGACCGGGCGGTGGCAGTGATGTGTTTTTACGTGAACTGTCCCGCTATCTGGCACCGGAGCTGGGTGCCAATATCATTGTCAAGAACATCACCGGAGGCTCAGGCGCCAGTGCAGTGACGGCGCTGGCGCGCTCGGATCCGGATGGGGCAACCTTTTATGCCACCACGCCCACCTTTATTTATACATCGCTGATGGCACAACCGGCCTATACCTATGAAGATGTCGACCCGCTGGTGAATCTGTTTATTGACCCGGAACTGATCTATACCGCTGCCAGCAGTCCCTTCCAGACCCTGGATGATGCCCTGGACAAGGCGCGAAGCTCGCGTGGTCTTTGGGGAGCGGCCAATCCCGCCTCCCTGGAACGGCAGTCTCTGGAACAGCTCAAGCTGGCAACCGGCGTCAATGCCGCGGTGATCAGTCATGAAGGTGGCGGGGACCTGATGATCAATGTGCTTAACGGCACCCTGGATATCGGGGTGGGCGAAGCACAGGAACTGCAGTCACAACTGGAGGCAGGCAACCTCCGTCTGCTGGCCACTTTCAGTGATCAGCGGCTGGATGAATTCCCTGATGTACCAACGGTGCATGAACTGGGCCATCAGGTGATTGTGAGGAAATTCAGAGGGCTGGCTGCGCCGAAAGGCCTGGATCCCGAACTGATTCAACGTTGGGAACAGGCCATTCAGAACGTCTTGAACAACCCGGAGTACCGGGCTAAATATCTGGCCGATAATCTACGTCCGACCTACATCAATCATGCTGATTATCAGGTCTTCATACAAAACTTTGTGACCGAAACACTCAGTTATCTGCGTACTGTTGGCATTCTTGAATAAGATGACGCCATGAGATTTTTCACCAGGGATTTTGCAGGAGGACTGGCAGCAATTTGTTTTGCCAGTTTCTATCTGATCCGCGCCTTCCAGCAACGTGTCAGTGCGCTGGCCGATACCATTGGTCCGGCCGGCATGCCCAAGGTGCTCGGATTTCTGATGCTGGGGCTGGGCATCATCCTGTGTCTGCAGTCCTTGATAAAGTCCTTTCGGTCTACGGAAAACCTGCCTTTGGACTGGCAGCAGGAAGGTAAAAAGATTCTCGATGCCTTTGGTCTGCTGGGACTGGCGATCCTGTATCTCCTGGTGGTGGGATTTCTGGGTTATGCCCTGAGCATCGCCTTATTGCTTGCTGCCGTAGCGCTTTATCTGGGTGCCAGTCTGAGCTGGAAACTTGGACTGATTGCCCTGGGGGGTGCGGGTCTCTTATGGACGGCCTTTGTCATTCTACTGGGTGTGCCCATGCCGGCCGGGTTTTTTTCATGAGGTCGCAGTGGTAGATTTTCTCTCACAATTTCTGAATATCTACCTGATAATCCCTGCCTTTCTGGGAGTGGCCTGGGGGATCGTCGGGGGCGCCATGCCAGGGATATCGCCTTCCATCACTATGGCACTGTTGTTGCCCTTTACCTACGCACTGGAACCGTCCTTTGCCATTGTGCTGCTGGCCTCCACCTATGTGGGGGCCGAATACGGCGGCTCGATTCCGGCTATCCTGATTCGAACGCCGGGGACCAATGCCGCGGCTGCCTCCGTCATTGATGGCTATGAGATGAACCGACAGGGCAAGGCAGGTCTGGCTCTGGGTATTTCCCTGTATTCAGGCGTGATTGGCAGTCTCATTGGTCTGTGTCTACTGGTGCTGCTCAGTGGTCCACTGGCGCGACTGGCCCTGGCATTTACGCCACCAGCCTATTTTGCCCTGGGTGTGCTGGGTTTAAGTGTCATTGTCAGTCTCTCGGGAGAATCCCTGGTTAAAGGGCTGATCGCTGCGCTGTTTGGGCTGATGGTTTCGACCATTGGCACGGATCCGGTGTCCGGCATCAGTCGCTTCACCTTTGGCTTGCCCGATTTGATTTCCGGCATTCAGCCGATACTGGTAATGGTGGGGCTGTTTGCCATGAGTGAATTGTTGCAGCAGGCCTCGAGCAGGGATGACAAACGCGTGAAAGCCGCCCCGCGAATACAGTTTCCAGACAACAGACTGAAGAAACGCCTGATTCTGCCACAGGCAATCGGCGCGATTTTTGGCGGCTTTGAGGGGGTCATGCCCGGGGCAGGGGGCACTGTTGCATCGTTTATGTCCTATAACGAAGCCAAACGCTGGTCGAAACACAAAGAGGAATTCGGCAATGGTTCTCCGGAAGGCATCGCCGCGCCGGAAACCGCCAACAACACCGTGGCAGAAACCGCGCTGATTCCCCTGTTGAGTTTTGGCATTCCCGGATCGAATTCGACGGCTATCCTGCTGGGTGGTTTCCTGATACATGGCCTGATTCCGGGGCCAATGCTGTTCGCCCGCTCCGGAGAGGTCATCAATGATCTTTATATCGGCATTTTTATCGCCGCAATTGCGCTGCTGATCATCGGTATCACCATCATGCCGCTTTGCATCTGGCTGGTGAATCGGCCACGACCCTATCTGAATGCTTTTATTCTGGCGCTGATCATGTCGGGCATCTATTCGATCAACAACAGCCTGTTTGAACTGTCAGTGATGCTTGTTGCCGGGGTGATTGGCTATTTCATGCGCATGCTGAAATTTCCATTTTTGCCCACTGTACTCGGTCTGGTACTCGGCTTCATGATTGAAAGTAATTTCCGCCGCTCCCTGCTTTTATCGGGGGATGACTACAGTATTTTTTATAATGACCGGATTTCCATGATTCTGCTGAGTCTGGCCGGACTGTTTATTATTGGTTCGCTGGGAAGACATTTTCTGCAGCTGTTGTTCGGCAGTCTCAGGAAAAAACTCGGCACGGGTCTGAATTAACAAAGGAAAGCAAGGTGACAGCAAAAACGATCGCAGAACGACTGGGAAACTGGGGAGAGGAATTGGCCAGCCAGGCTTTTTCAGCCGCGACGCTGGAAAAAAACCGTGACATTCTGATTGATATTGTTGGCTTGTGTATTGCCGCCCGGCAAAAGGATTATGTTCAGGCCGTGATTGCGGCAGCAGAGCCGGGTGACTTTACCCTTGTCGGCCACAGCCTGCGAACCTCTGCCGCCAGTGCGGCGCTGGTCAATGGGACCGCAGCTCACGGCGAGGATTTTGATGACACCTTTGAGGGTGGTCCGGTACATTCCGGTGTGGTCATGGTGCCGGCGATGCTCGCTGCTGCAGAACGCTATGAATTATCCGCAGAGGATTTCATGCGCGGTCTCATTGCAGGTAATGAATTACTCTGCCGGCTTGCACTGACGATGCCCAAAGCCATTCACAAATCCGGCTTTCATCCAACGGCTGTGCTCGGTGCATTTGCAGCCGCATTCGGAGTCGGTGTTGCCTGCCATGCCAAAGCGGAAGTGCTGGCCAATGCACTGGGTATCGCCGGCAGCATGGCTTCAGGCATCATCGAATATCTGGGTGATGGCAGCTGGACCAAGCGCATGCATCCCGGCTGGGCAGCCCAGTCCGGTCTGCGTGCCTATGCGATGGCGAAAGCCGGTTTTGTTGGACCAAAATTTGTGTTTGAAGGCGAGCATGGTGTGTTCAGGGTTTTCGCATCTTCCATTACCCCGAAAGTGGATTGTCTTTTCGATAAACTCGGTGAGGAATTTGTCAGTGATACCATTTCTTTCAAACCTTATCCCTGTGGCACCATGGGGCAGCCCTATATTGATTGTGCGAGGCAGTTGCGTGAGAAAGGCATCGACCTGGACACTGTCGACTCCATTTTATGTGAAACAGCAGAAGGCTATGTACACAGGCTCTGGGAACCACTCAGTCTGAAACAGAATCCCCCGACACCATATGCGGCCAAGTTCAGTGTACCTTTTGGTGTTGCACTGGGTCTGGTGCGCGGTCATGCAGATCTGTCTGATTACACAGAAGAAGCAATTGCTGATCCAGCCTTGCTGGCAGTGGCAGCCAAAGTGACATACGAAGTGGATGAAAACAATCCGTATCCGGCCGCCTTTACCGGTCATGTCAGGCTGACTTTCAAGGACGGCTCAATGCAGGAAGTCCACCAGGGTTTTATGCGTGGTGGTCGGGACGCTCCCCTGAGCCATGCCGAAATTGAGGAGAAATTTCGAGCCAACTGTCGTTACGGAGGCTATGAGGATGCTGAAACTCTGCTGGATTACTGTCGTCAGCTCGGCAGCCAACAGGGAGATTTCGGATTGATCAGGCTGATGGCAGAAGAGATATGAACACAACTAAGAGACAGCGGGTAGCACTGGTTACCGGCGCATCTAAAAATATAGGTCGAGCCATTGCCATTGCGCTGGCAGAACAGGGTTGTGATGTGGCGATTCATGCTGCACGGGATGAGGTCGGCGCCACTCACACGCTGCAGGAAGTGGAAAAGCGGGGGCAAAAGGGCCTGGTGCTACTGGGAGACCTCACAGATCCAGCCATGGCTTCACAACTTGTTGAGCAGATCGGCAATCATTTTCAGCAACTGGATATTCTGGTTAACAACGCCGCTCTCAGACCGGAGACACCTTTTGCCGAACTACGTTACGAGCAGTGGCGAGAAGTCATGGCGCTTTGTCTGGATGCGGTGTTCCTGATGTCACAGGCGGCCCTGCCGCTGCTGCAGCAAAGCGAGCAGGCGGCAATCATCAATATCGGTGGATTGACTGCCCATACCGGCGCCAAACACCGCGCACATGTGATCGCTGCAAAGGCGGGCGTAGTGGGTTTAACCCGGGCTCTGGCGCATGAACTTTCACCTGATGGCATCATGGTTAACTGCATAGCGCCAGGTCTCATTAATACCAGGCGCGATACTGAGGCGCCAAACCATCATGCCAGCAGGAGTAATCTGGTCAATCGTCGTGGCGAACCGGAAGAAGTGGCCGAGGCTGTTGCCTATCTGGCTGGCCCGGGAGGGCGCTATATCACCGGGCAGACCATACACGTCAATGGCGGCGCCTACCTGTCCTAAGCCCTGAACTGGCGGGTTTTCAATTCACCGGATTTCCGGTTCCAGCATCTCCAGCGTTTCCCGGGTATTCATGACAGCTGCATAGCGATCCTGCATGATCAGCAGGGAAGCATCATGCAGTTCACGGGTGATACCGGCCGTCGCATCTGAAACCACCGTGACCCTGAATCCCAGATCACAGGCACTGCGCACAGCACTGCTGATGCATTCATTGGTGGTGACACCGCAGACAACAAGATCACTGACACAGAGATTTCTCAGGATGTATTCGATGTTGGTTGCGATAAACACCCCGCTGGCGGTCTTGTTAATAATAATTTCATCGTCGATGGGGGCAACTTCAGGTAGAAATGCGGCTGCTCTTGATCCCGGAGGGGCATACAGACCGAGCTTTTTGTGTTCGGGACTGCGGTCTCTGCCATCCTGGGTCATACACTGTATTCTGCAGTGGATTACTTCGTAGGCCCGCTGCCTGAAATGATTCTGCAGGGTCTGCACATTGGGGATGACTTCGGTTCTCACCGTCTGTAAATATTCCTGAACGGCCTCTGTTGGAATGCTTGAATACAGGTGCTGATCAAAAGTGCCACATTCCTCGGAGCAGCCGAGGTATTGCAAATCAATGCACAGCAGGGCTTTGCGCCAACGTTCACAAGGTCCATTTCTAAACCCTTCATCTTCCTCCCAGGAGGCCGTGGGTGCCTTGATTTCATATTCTGCTTTGTCAGATCCTTGCTTGCTCATAATGTGAGTTTCATTAGGGTTAAGGATATTGAATAAGCGTGCCACTTTGTCCCTTAAGCAAATTGCCCAGGTCCTTTAGCGCACCGATACGGGCATTGTTTCCAGTCGCGTGCACAAAATGGCAGGCAGCCTGTGCTTTGGGTCCCATGGAGCCGGCTTCGAGCGCCATGTCTTCCAGTTCTGTCGGGCTTGCCCGTGAAAGTAAACGTTGATTTTTTGTATTCCAATCCCGATAAACACCCTCAACATCGGTAACGAAAATCAGTGTGCGGGCATTCAGTTGCTGTGCCAGCAGGCTGCTGCTGAGATCCTTGTCAATAACTGCATCCACCCCCTGCATGAATCCTGTGGCATCGCGGACCACAGGGATGCCACCGCCCCCGGCACAAATCACAATATAGCCTGAGCCGAGCAGTTCACGGATAGCATCAACCTGCAGTATTCGCTGGGGTTTGGGGGATGCGACGATCCGTTTGTACTTACCGTTCCGGTGTTTGAAAGTCCAATTGAACGCTCTGCTCA
>CAZKJY010000078.1:0-7635 GCA_964553165.1 uncultured Enterobacteriaceae bacterium | reverse complement strand
CAGGAATCGTTGTAGAACATCACGAATCTGCAGAGCTGGAATTTGTACAACGCGCCTGGTTGCATAAAGAGCGCACAGGTCGACCTTTAATGGTCTGGAAGGTAGCTACGACTCTTGATAGCAAAGTGGCGGCAAGTGATGGAACTTCCCAATGGATTACAGGGCCTGAATCCCGCGAAGATGTTCACGACTGGCGGGCCAGAAGCAGCGCAATAATTACCGGTATCGAAACCGTTCTGGCTGACGACCCTTCTCTTAACGCCCGCGGCCAAAAAGCAGACATTATTCAGCCCCTGCGAGTGGTTTGCGATTCACAGCTGCGCATGCCATCAGGAGCACGTACCCTGAAGCTGCCAGGCCGGGTGCTACTGGCGGCTGCGACAGACAGGAAATTTACAGCAGCAGAGGACGCCGTGGCAGAGATAGAACAACAGAATTTTGCCGATGCAAAAGGCAAAGTTGATCTGCATGCTTTGTTGAGCTATCTGGCAAAAACCAAGGAGTGCAATGAAGTGCTGATTGAATCCGGCTCGACGCTGGCCGGTGCTTTCATTGAGCAGGGCCTGGTTGATGAACTTCTGGTGTATGTTGCACCCAAACTGCTGGGACATCAGGGGCATCCACTTTTCACCATTCATGGTCTGGACAGGATCAAGGATCAGATTGCCCTGGAATTCATTGATGTGTCTTTATTGGGTAAAGACTGTAGAATGCGCAGCCGCATTCTAAAAAATCAATGAATCGCTATCAGCATGTTTACAGGAATCATAGAGACGACCGGGACACTCAGCGCACTGGAAAAAGCTGAAGACAGCTGTCGTCTTACCATCAGTTCAAAGGATCTTGATTTCAGTGACCTTGCGGCGGGGGACAGCATTGCAGTCAGTGGGGTCTGTCTGACCGCCATCGCGTTTGGGAATCAATCCTTTCTGGCCGATGTCTCCAATGAAACACTGGCCTGTACCAATCTGGGTAGCCTGGAAACCGGTGCCCGGGTGAATCTTGAAAAGGCCATGCGGGTGTCTGATCGCCTTGGCGGTCATATTGTCAGCGGTCACGTCGATGGCATTGCCGTACTGGAAAAAATAGAGGCAGATGGCGACAGTCTGTGTCTGGAATATTCGGTACCCGAGCCACTGGCTCACTATATTGCGAAGAAAGGATCGGTCTGTCTGGATGGCGTTAGCTTAACGGTTAATGAGGTGCAGGGTAGCAGATTTTACGTCAATATCATTCCGCACACAGCCAAACAGACTACTATCGGCAACTATGAAACGGGTCAGCGGGTGAATCTCGAGGTTGACCTGTTGAGTCGCTACCTTGAACGTTTGTTGCAAAAAAGCAAGGACCCGAAGGGGACTGCTGATGAAGAAACCGGGGGTATTACCCTGGACAGACTGAAAGCCAGTGGGTTTATAAAATAATGCAGCTGAATACGACCGAAGAACTGATTGAGGATATCCGGCAGGGCAAGATGGTCGTCCTGATGGATGACGAAGATCGTGAAAATGAAGGCGATCTGATCATCGCCGCCGACAAGGTCAGGGCTGAAGATATCAACTTCATGGCTACCTATGCCCGTGGCCTGATCTGCCTGACACTGACAGCAGAGCGCTGTGAACAGTTACAGTTGCCCCTGATGGTGCGCACCAGTCAGACGCCCTTTGGCTGTAACTTCACCATTTCCATTGAGGCCGCACAGGGCGTTACCACGGGCATTTCTGCTGCAGACCGGGCACGCACCATTCAGGCAGCGGTAGCCGCTGATGCCTCCCCCAGGGATATCGTACAACCAGGACACATCTTTCCGGTGATGGCCAAGGATGGTGGCGTCCTGCGTCGGGCCGGACACACCGAAGCAGGCTGTGACCTGGCCAGACTGGCGGGTCTGACCCCGGCTGCAGCCATCTGTGAAGTCATGAATGCCGATGGCTCCATGGCACGTCGTCCTGACCTGGAAAAATTTGCCCAGCAGCATGGCCTGAAAATCGGCACCATCATGGATCTGATCCATTACCGTATTGCCAATGAGCAGACGGTAGAAAGAATCGCACAGTATCAGTTGCCGACCGAGTATGGTGAATTTGAAGTGTACTGCTATCGCGATACGATCAAGGAAGGCAGTCCAACCCACCTGGCGCTGGTAAAGGGCAAGATAACCAAGGAAGAGCCGGTACTTGCACGCGTTCTGGTGGCAGATCCCATCCGTGATTTGCTGGCGGTAGCCAATCCCAAAAGGCCAAGCTGGTCATTGCATCAGGCAATGAAAAAAGTGAATGATGAAGGCAAGGGCGTAGTAGTCCTGCTGGCCAGTGATCGGAATGATTTCAATTTTTACCAGGAACTGGAAAAATTTCATGCACTCACAGAAACCAGAACACCTGCACAAAATCCTCAGGGTATCTATCTGAATGTCGGTACCGGTTCGCAAATTCTGAGAGATATTGGCGTAGGCAAGATGCGTCTGCTGAGTTATCCGACGCGCTATGCAATTTCAGGCTTTGATCTGGAAGTGGTGGAATATATTCCCTGTGAGGAATAAGCTTTAACAACAGCTAGTTTTATAAAGAGAATTGACCATGAGTGACAGCAAATTAATAGAAGGGGATTTCAATACAAGCAACGCAAATTTTGCGATTGTTATCTCCCGCTTCAATGGCTTTATCGTGGATAGTCTGGAAGCCGGAGCCCTGGATTGTCTGCAGCGTCATGGTGTTCCAAAAAGTTCGATCACCCGAATCAAGGTGCCGGGTGCCTTCGAATTGCCGCTGGCTACCAAGAAAGCTGCGATGGCTGGGCAGTATGATGCCATTATTGCGCTGGGCGCCGTGATACGGGGGAGTACCCCGCATTTCGACTATGTCTGTAATGAATGCAGTCGGGGTTTGAGCCAGGTCAGTCTTGACCATGAGATCCCGGTAGCTTTTGGTGTGCTCACTGTGGATGATCTGGAGCAGGCCATTGAACGTGCAGGAACCAAAGCGGGTAACAAGGGTGCCGATGCTGCAATGACAGCGCTGGAAATGGTCAGCCTGCTGCGAAAAATCTGATGCCTACGATGTCCGGGGAAGTCACACAAGCTAAAATTTCCCATCGCAAGAAAGCCAGAAACCTCTTAGTGCAGGCGCTATACCAATGGCAGATGGCTGGTGGACTCGCGCCTGATATTGAGGCGCAGTTCCGGGCTGACAATGCCGGCAAGATCGACTGGGATTTCTTCCATCAGGCGCTGCGACATGTCATTAATGAACACCAGGATCTTGATCAGTGTTTTGCAGACAAGCTGGATCGGAAACTGAGCCAGCTTGATCCTATCGAACTGGCAATTCTGCGGCTGGGAACCCATGAGTTTCTGCAACGGATTGACGTTCCCTACAAAGTGGTTATCAATGAATACATCGAACTTGCCAAAAAATATGGCGCCACCGACAGTCATAAATATATAAACGGCGTACTGGATAAGCTTGCCGGAGAATTGCGTAAGGCAGAATGCGGCAAAGGCTGAGACTCTGATGAGTATCTCGGAATTCGACATTATAGGGAAATATTTCAATCAGCCGGGTCTGGTCCCCGACGCTGGTAACAGCTTTATTTCACTGGCAATTGGCGATGACTGTGCCCTGCTGGATATTCCCGAGGGGAAACAACTGGCGGTATCGATGGACACGCTGGTAAATGATGTCCACTTTTTCAGCAATGATGATCCTGCCCTGATTGCACAAAGAGCCCTGGCCGTTAACCTCAGTGATCTTGCTGCCATGGGGGCTGAGCCCCTGGCATTCACGCTTGCCCTGAGTCTGCCAAAAGCAGAGGAGAAGTGGCTGGCAGGATTCAGCAAGGGGCTGCAGCAGGCAGTTTCCCGTTACCACTGTCCACTGATTGGCGGCGATATTACCCGGGGCAATCTGACAATTACCATTCAGGTACATGGCCTTGTTGACAGGGGAGCTGCGATCAAACGCAGTGGCGCCAGGCCGGGCGATGCCGTTTACGTGTCCGGTGAACTGGGAGCAGCCGGCCTGGCCGTTGGGCTGCTGCGCAATGGCATGTCACTCGATAAACCTGACCGGCAAGAACTCCATCAAGCCTATTATGATCCAAAACCACAATTGGAACTTGGCAGACTCTGTGTCGGGAAAGTGAGTGCAGGCATCGATATTTCTGATGGTCTGATGGCGGATGCAGGTCATATTGCGCGACAAAGTGGTGTTGCCATGGAACTGGAAGCAAGGCTGATCCCGGTGGCAAAAGTCGTTAAACATTTTCTGGGTGGCCTTGGCGATGTCAGCAGCGGACTTAGGCACGCGCTGAGTGCCGGTGACGATTACCAGTTGCTTCTGACCGTTCCCCCTGAACATGAAGTTGATTTGCAAAATGAGGCTGAAGCTCGCAAGATAAAATTAACCAGAATTGGCAGGGTACTTAAAGGCAGTCGGGTACGCTGCCTGGATAATTCGGGCGAAGAACTTACTTTGTCCCGGGCGGGGTTCCAGCATTTTTCCTGATGCCATCGTGATGAACAATGAAAAAACTCTTAATAACAATTTTCTGTATCCTCCTGCTGGCCTGCGAGGAGCCGCAACCCATCGCCGTTGGTTTGCTGGAATCTGATCGCATTGAATTGGTTGCCGAGGTTTCTGAACCGATTAATAGCATCCAGGTGATTGAAGGGCAGTCCGTTAAGCAGGGAGATCTGCTGCTCAGTCAGGACCGTTCAAGAGTCGAAGCAAGAATAGCAGATGCCACAGCTTTCATCGCCAGGCTGGATGCCCAGTTGGCAGAACAGATTGCGGGTCCCCGACAGGAAACCATTGAAGCCGCAGAAGCCGCTGTCGAAGCAGCCCGTGTTGAAGTTGCCATCAATGAAATTGAACTCGACAGACTGCAACGGCTGGGAGCGGCAGTTGCAACCCAGGAGAGGATTGATTTGGCCAGCTCCCAGCTGGATGCTTCGCGGGCAAACCTGAATCAGGCTTCTGCACGTTTGCGGGAACTGCAGGCGGGTACCCGTCAGGAAGCTATTGAACAGACACGCCAACAGTTAGTCAGTGCAAATGCACAACTTGAATTGATTCGGATTGATGAGAAACGCTTAAACACTTATGCCCCGGTTGGTGGGATTGTAGACTCCCTGCCTTTCGAAAACGGAGAGCGCCCCGCCATGGGCGCTGTCGTTGCTGTACTGCTGGCGGGCGAACAACCACATGCCAGAGTGTATGTTCCTGAATCGCTGCGTGTTAATGTGCGACCTGGCTCTATGGTAACGGTTTATGTCGATGGTATTGAAACACCGATCCAGGGTACCGTCAGACGCATTGCCTCGGAAGCCACTTTTACACCTTACTTTTCCCTCACTGAATTCGATCGTGGTCGGTTGAGCTATCTGGCTGAAATCACACTGGAAACCGTGATAGCACGTTTGCCGGATGGGGTGCCTGTCGAAGTCAGCTTCTGACAGGAATTGACTGTGAGTAACCAGGATAAAGCTTACGCCATCACAGCAAGAGGGCTGACACGCTGCTTTGGTAACCTGACAGCAGTCGACCATATAGATCTAAACATTCCACAGGGTTCCATTTATGGTTTTCTGGGCCCAAACGGCTCAGGAAAATCCACAACCATTCGCATGCTATGCGGACTGTTAACACCGACCAGTGGTGAAGTAGTAACTCTGGGACTGGAGATTCCCAGGCAGGCCGAAAAGCTCAAACAGCGTATTGGCTATATGACCCAGAAATTTTCTCTCTATGATGATCTGTCTGTCAGGGAAAATCTGGCTTTTGTCGGTGAAATTTACGCGATTCCGCGACGGCAGCGTAAAGCGCGTATCAAGGAGTTGCTCGAAAATTTTGAGCTGGATGATCGCGCCAGACAATGGGCCGGGACACTGAGTGGTGGGCAGCGACAGCGACTGGCGCTGGCAGCGGCGATATTTCACAAGCCTGATCTGCTGTTTCTGGACGAGCCTACTTCAGCAGTTGATCCGCAGAACCGTCGGGATTTCTGGTCAACCCTGTTTACCCTGGCGGAGCAGGGAACCAGTATTCTGGTGTCGACACACTATATGGACGAAGCGGAACGCTGCCACCGTTTGGCCATACTTGACGAGGGAAAAATCGTTGCAGATGGCACGCCAAAAGCGCTGGGGAAACAGATCGGCATGCGCGTTTATGAAATTGAGACCGGCGCAGTCAACGATGTCAGAACTGCCCTGCTTGCCTGGGATGATGTCTTCAGCGTCACTCAGCTCGGGATTCATCTTCGGGTCATGATTCCGGAAACGGTTGAAGGATCGACAAATAAAATCAACCAGGTGATAAAACAGGCAAACCTGCAGGCAGAGGTCAGGGAAATACCACCAAACCTTGAAGACGTGTTCGTCGCCGTAACAGAAAAAAGCCGCCAGAAACAGGAGCAGACAACATGAACTCGCTGCTCCGGTTGTATGCCATTTTTCACAAGGAATTTGCCCAGCTTTCCCGTGACCGGCTTACTTTTGGCATGATCGTCGGCATTCCCATGATTCAGTTGATTCTGTTTGGCTTTGCCATCAATACTGACGTGCGAAACCTGAGTGGAGCCTATGCGGACGAGGCGGACAGCTCGCTGTCCCGGCAGATGATCAGTGATATGACCGCTTCCCAGGTGGTCAATTTCCAGTTCCAGGTGAATACGGCAGCCGAAATGGAAACATTGATGGCGTCCGGAGAAATTGCCATCGGGCTGTATATTCCTGCCGATTTTGATCGCCGGATTCTGACTGGCGACAGAGCAGCTGCACAAATTCTGGTCGACGGCAGTGATCCGATTATTCTGGGAATTGGTCGGCAGCTGGCGACGATACCGATACGATTCGATACCGTTGGCGGTCAAAATCAAGCCAGCCGTCTTGAAGTCAGAAACTACTACAATCCCGAAAGACGCTCGGCAGTGAATATTGTCCCAGGTCTGATAGGCGTCATCCTTACCATGACCATGGCTCTCTTCACAGCAGTCGCGATTGTCAGAGAAAAGGAACGGGGCAATATGGAGTTTCTGATCAACACCCCGATCAAGCCGGTTGAAATGATGATAGGCAAGATTCTGCCCTATGTGCTGATTGGTTTTATACAGGTAACGCTGATTCTCCTGCTGGGTTGGTATCTGTTCAGTGTGCCGGTACAGGGCAGTCTGCTGGACGTTTATCTGGCATCCCTGCTGTTTATTGCCACTAACCTGGCTCTCGGTTTGCTGATATCCAGCTCTGCCCAGACCCAGTTTCAGGCCATGCAGATGACCTTTTTCATTTTTCTGCCATCCATCCTGCTGTCCGGCTTTATGTTCCCGTTTGATGGTATGCCGAAACCTGCACAGTGGATTGCTGAAATTTTACCGCTCACCCATTTTATCCGTATCATTCGCAGTGTGATGCTACGGGGGGCAGACCTTATGCAGATGGGTACTGATATGGGAGCCCTGGCGCTGTTTGCGCTGGTAGCTTTAATGATCGCGATCCTGCGTTTTAACAAACGGCTGGATTGATGGATAAGACCGTGGAAAAAGAAATGTTTAAACTATATCTGGGGCCGTCTGGTGATAGGCTGTCACCAGCCGGGCCTGTACATGGATGTACGTTTTTTGGCGTGTCCCGGATAT
>CAZKJY010000077.1:0-7685 GCA_964553165.1 uncultured Enterobacteriaceae bacterium | reverse complement strand
GTGGTAAAATCAATCAGGACTTTCTGGCCTTCATGCTGGAGGATTCCTATTTCAGATTACCTCCACCCAAAAGCACCGGACGGGAATATTTCAATCTGGCCTGGCTGCAAAAACAGATTGGACATTTTGGCAAACAGCTTGCTGCCGAAGATATTCAGGCTACTCTGAGCGCGCTTACCAGCAAGTCTGTCGCAGAAGCAGTCAAAGTTCTGCAGTCAGAAGGAGAAGTCATCGTGTGCGGTGGCGGCGCAGCCAACAAACAGCTCATGCAAAATCTTGATAATGATCTCGTCAATTTTTCTGTCAGACCCAGCGATGACTTTGGCGTCAACAGCTCTGCCCTCGAAGCTGTTGCCTTTGCATGGTTCGCCAAGCAGACTCTCAACAGAATTCCTCTCGATTTCACCCAAATCACGGGCTCATCCCGCCCCGCCATCCTCGGTGGCATTTACTACGCCGAATAAATTAATGACATAAAAAATTAAGGCGCTTATCCCAACATTTGAATCTGTTAAGGGCCTTATTAATAATCATTTTAGCGTCACGAGCGAAGTCAGTGCGAAGCAAAAAAGACAGAAACAGAGATTATGTGAACGTATGCGCTCGGCTTAATAATGTGCTTAACGATTAACTCGGAACACACTCAGTTTTACTTTTTCCTTTTAGCAGCGTGATGAGCGAAGTTCAGACAAGGCGCTTATCCGCGCAAGGAAGGAACTTATACTTTAATAAGTGACTGACTGAGCAGATAAGCAACGCCGTATGAACGAGCGCAATAGCTGCTAAATGGAAAACGACATGCCGCAACCACAGGTCGTGGTAGCCAATGGATTTTTAACAACAAACTTCGACCCTTCCAGTCCTTCGGTATAGTCGATCTCCGAACCAGCCAGATACTGAAAACTCAGTGGATCCACCAGAAGCTTGGCGCCATTCTGTTCAATGACGGTATCGTCGTCATTGACGGCTTCGTCAAATGAAAAGCCATACTGGAAGCCTGAACAGCCTCCGCCGGTGACGAAAACACGCAACTTCAGTTCCGGATTCCCCTCTTCGGAAATCAGGCTCATGACTTTATTGGCTGCACCCTTGGTTAATACCATGGATGCTGCATCATAGGTTTGTACAGCAGACATAGTCAGTTGTTGTTTGAAAGTTACCAGAGCTTGGTATTATCAAATAACCAAGTAAAACAGTCAAGTATTACGTGGATGCTTTGGCGGCTGCCTCGACAACGATCGGATTACGCTCGGATTTAATCATTGTGGGCTTTTCAATCTGTTTGGGTTTAAGTTCTTCTGCGCTGCGGTGACAAAGACTGCCATTGACTTCAGACCCCATGACCATCTCTATCAGATTGTAATACACATTCCCGACCACTCTGGCTTTGGCCGCCAGCTCGATGTGTTCACTGGAATAGACATCGCCTTCAACCCGGCCATTGATAATCACGGTTGGCACTTTGATTTCTCCCTGCACATAGCCGTTTTCACGGATTCTGATTTCTGCAGGAGCATCCGGGTTGGCAATGATGTTGCCTTTGATTTTTCCTTCAACTTCAAGAGCGCCAGAAAATTTCAGATCACCAACAATTTCTGTCGATCTGGATATCAGTGTGGTTACGTTTTCACTAATTTTATTTTTCACAACTATTCTCTTAATAAAATTTTAACGTTCTACTAACCAGACAAAACTTTTTCTGACGGTCTTGGCATTTTGTCCTTGCGACTCGGCGATGATCTGTATAGTTTCTGGAACGAAATTTTCCGGAAGCACCAGTTCACCTTCGATGTTCTGAAAGTATCTGAATTGCAGTCGAATGTCTAACTGGTCTTCATCAACTGCCAATTCGCGAAGCGGCATGGAGACTTCCTGCCCTTCCTGCATGCCAACAATATTGACGTTGGCGTGGCCGCTGATAACATTTTCGTTGTTGGTTAACTGCTTTAACTCAATTCGATAACGGATTCGATTCTCCTCCTCTGTTGAACTGAGGTCAAGCTGACCAATCACCAAACCATTTTCAGTATTTTCGGGCGACATAATCTGCCGGTAGAACAGGACATCTTCTTCCAACTGCGCATTGTCTTCCCGAAGCTCCACCAGCACAGACTGAATCTCAAGCAGAGCCTGGCGATCTACAGCACTCGCCTGTTCAGCATTAATTATCTGCTGCTGCAGCGATTCCAATTGTTCAATATTCGCAGCAAGCTGGCTGCGAAGTTGGTCACGTTCCTGCTGGACATTAAAATTTTCATCCATTCCTTCGTTGTAACCGAAGAAAAACATGCCAAGAGCAAGCAACAGCATCATGCAGACCAGACCCAGCCCAAGCATGACATTGCGCAGTGGCCGATGTGGCACCACCACCATTTTCACCTGCTTGCTGCCTTTGACCACTGCCATGTCTATTTCCCGCTCAGCCTGGGAATCAGGGTAAAATTGATACGATATCCAGTCCCTGGGTTTCCGGATAGCCAAACATGATATTCATGTTCTGTACTGCCTGTCCGGCGGCACCTTTGACCAGATTATCCTCGGCCGCCAGAATCACGATTTTATTACTCTCACTGGGTTGCGTGATGGCGATTTGACACATGTTACTGCCTCTTACTGCTCGTGTCTCAGGACTTAATCCCGGTTCAAGCACATCCACAAAGGGCTCATCACGATAAAATTCCTCGTAAAGTCTCTGGATGTCACTCACGTTTGCAGACTGCAGGGTCGCATACAGGCTGGCCTGTATTCCCCGTATCATTGGCGTAAGATGCGGCATGAATGTCAGGTTGACTGGCTGCTTACTATGCGCATTCAGTCCCTGAACAATTTCCGGATGATGGCGGTGGCCCTGAATTGCATAGGCCTTCGTACTTTCACTGACTTCACACAGGAGTGTTCCAAGTGCCGCCTTTCTACCGGCACCACTGACGCCGGATTTCACATCGGCAATCAGGGATTGCGGATCAACAAGTTCATGTTTCAGCAATGGAATGAACCCGAGTTGCACCGCCGTCGGATAGCAACCCGGATTGGCTATCAGAGAAGCCTTGCGGATAAGGGCTCGATTCACTTCCGGCAAACCATAAACTGCTTCAGCCAGAACTTCTTCACAGGCATGCTGCATGCCATACCAGTGAGACCATATTTTGGCATCCTGTATTCTGAAGTCTGCAGACAGATCGATAAGCTTGACGCCGCGTTTCAAAAGCTCCGGCGCCATGGTCATGGCGGTACCGTTGGGTGTCGCAAAAAAAACCAGTTCACACTCCGCAAGCAAATCAATATCAGGCTCAGTGAATGCCAGCTTCAGGTGCTGCCGTAAATTTGGAAACACAGAAGCAACAGGAATACCTGCCTCTGACCTGGAGGTGACCACCTTGATGTTAACTTGTGGATGCTGGACCAGAATTCTCAGCAGTTCCACGCCGGTATACCCGGTCGCTCCGACAACAGCAACGTCCATCTATTAAACCTCTTACTTACTCTCAATTAACTGGCCAAGCCGCTATAATAAAAGGCTGGCACGGAAAAAGCGACGCATCTTAGCATAACTCAGACCCAGGCCACACTTAAGGAGGGCGGCTCTTTGTCTCAACGCAGTAGCTTTCATCACTTGCTGGCCCGGGGTGATGCAAAAATCCGCCTCGCCGTCCTGGGCATGCTTGTGGGGATCTTTGCCGGACTGATAGTCTGCTTTTTCCGCTTTGCTCTAACCCGTGACATTCCCCTTCTGACCGATGGTATGGAAGCGGAAAATTTCGAGAGCCTGCCCTATCTGCCCCGCTTTCTTTTTCCAGTCTGCGGCTGTCTACTGATCGCAATTACCTTTCATCTTCTGAAACCCGCACCTGACTCAATGGGTGTTGCCTATATCATCAACAAGGTGCAGAAATTCCGTGGCCATTTGCCGGTGAAAAATGCGCTGGCTCAGTTTCTTGGTGCCACACTGGCTTTGTTAGGTGGAGGGTCCTGCGGCAGGGAAGGACCAGCAATACATCTTGGCGCGACCACCGGCAGTGTCATGGGTTACTGGCTGCAATTACCTCACAACAGTATTCGAACCCTGATAGCCTGTGGCAGTGCCGCAGCCATCTCAGCGTCATTCAATACGCCGATTGCCGGTGTTATTTTTGCCATGGAAGTCATCATGATGGAATATGCCATCACCAGCTTTATCCCGGTAATCATCGCCTCCGTCAGCGCAGCGGTAGTCACACAAATTTTATTTGGCAATGACCCTGTCTTCGCCATTGCCTCCACCCGCATGAACAGCCTATGGGAAATTCCATTTGTTGCCTTGATGGGCATTTTACTGGCAATCCTGGCCAGCCTTTTCGTCAGGATGTTCAAATTCTCTGCTGGCTACAGAAACATAAATCAGACTGTCCGTTTGCTCGGCATCGGAGTGCTCACAGGATCAGTTGGCCTGTTTATTCCAGAGGTCATGGGGATTGGTTATGACACGCTTAATCTGACCATAGCCGGGTCGCAGGCCATATCTTTTTTATGTGTTTTACTGGCAGCGAAACTGATGCTTACTGCTATCAGTTTAGGGCTGGGGCTACCTGGTGGTGTGATTGGCCCAACCCTGATGATGGGAGGTGTCGCCGGCGGCATCATGGGAGCTTTGATGACCCGCATTTTTCCCGGCACTGATCCTGCCTTTTATGTGCTGCTAGGCATGTGTTCGATGATGGGCGCTGCTCTGCAGGCACCACTGGCAGCACTGATGACCCTGCTGGAACTGAGTAATAATCCCAACATTATTTTACCGGCAATGATCATTATTGTGAGTTCAAATCTGACCTACACGGAAGTGCTTAAAAGCAAATCGGTCTTCCTGGACAAGCGGGATGAGCAGCATCCCTTCAGTAAAGAGCTCGCGCGATTTCTCAACCGTTACGCCATCACTTCTCTGGTACAGAATAACTTCATTGTCATCAGGCCCGATATGGAAATCATGGCGCTTGATGGGCTGCTCAAACAGGAACCTGAATGGTTAATTCTGGATCAGGATGCAGACAATAAATTTCTGATAAAAAAATCTGAAATTGACAGCCGGGCAGCAATCACAAGAGAAAGACTCGAGGATGAACAGACGCTAAAGCGACATCGTATGGTAGCAATTTCCGATAAGGCAACACTGCAGGAAGCATTGGAAATCATGCAGGAAGCAGAACTCCGTTATGCCTACATTGTGAAGGGTCGGGGACAGCACGGCTCTAGCCAAGACACCATCCACGACACCATCATCGGTATCGTTTCGATTGACGATATCATTGCCTTTTACCGCGATTAAACCACTCAGACTAACCGGTGTTGCGCATACCCGCCGATATCCCGTTTATCGTCAGCAATATGGCATGCAGCAGTAAGGCATCATCCTTCCTGCTGCGGCGCCCGGGCTGACGCCGACGTGCCAGTAATTCAACCTGCAGGTAACTCATGGGATCGATATAGGGATTGCGTAAAGCAATTGATTTCATCAATACTGGATTATGCGTCAGCAGTTTCTGCTGTTCTGTAATGGCAAGCACCCAATGCTGACAGAGCTCATACTCCATCCGTAAAAGACGATACATGCGTCGACCCAGTGATTTGTCAATCGTGCGTGCGGCATATTGTTTGACGATCCTGAAATCGGCCTTGGCCAGTGTCATCTCAATATTATCGATGGTGCTGCGAAAGAACGGCCACTGCTGGTACATGGTCTGCAGTAAGTGCAAATGTTTCTCGGGCGCTTCCTGAATGAAAGCTGCCAGTGCCGATCCCACGCCCATCCAGCCAGGCAGAAGATGGCGGCTTTGTGTCCAGCCAAACACCCAGGGTATCGCCCGCAGCTCATCAATACTGCTGGAGTCACTCTTGCGTCTGGCGGGCCGCGATCCGATATGCATATGCTGCAATTCCTCAACCGGTGTCGCCTGCATGAAATACGCATAAAAATCTGCATTGTCATGAACCAGTTCGCGATATTTACTGAAAGCAGTCGCTGATAATTTTTCCATGGCAAGCGTCCAGCTGGCGACCGGTTTTTTCGCAGCTGTCTTCTCCTGAACGCTGGCTGCTATGACTGCTGACAGTTTTAATTCCAGATTTCGCAGGGCAAGTTCCGGTAAAGAGTATTTTGTTGCAATGACCTCGCCCTGCTCCGTGAGTTTAATCCTGCCGGAAACCGTTCCAGCAGGCTGTGCCAGAATGGCTTCATGACTGGGGCCGCCTCCCCGACCGACAGTCCCTCCCCGGCCGTGAAACAGCAGCAACTCAACGCCATGTGTCTTAGCCACATCATGCAGCCGCGACTGCGCTTTATACAGCTCCCAGCCTGAAGTCAGAATTCCGCCGTCTTTGCTGCTGTCAGAATAACCAATCATGACTTCCTGCTGCATACCCTGTGCTGCGAGTAACTTACGGTAGAGTGCATTGCTGAAAAGCTGTTCCATTACCGCTGGGGCATTGACCAGATCCTCAATGGTTTCAAACAGTGGTGTCACGGCAATGGCAGCAATGGTTTTGCGCTTGCCCACGCTGGCGACCAGTCCAGCCTGCTTGGCCAGCAGCAATACCGCCAAGAGATCACTGGCTGTTCTGGTCATACTGATGATATAGGTATGCAATGCTTTCTGACTGATATCATGCAAGGCACGCCTGATCACTCTGAAAACATTCAGGGTTGAGCTGGTAGCCGGGCTGAAGCGGACTTCAGGGCTCACCAGAGGACGGGGGTTCCGCAATTCCTGTTGCAACCAGTCGAGACGCTGCTGTTCCGTCATCTTCTCATAGGATGGTGATACCCCAAGCCAGCGGGTAATTTCATCCAGCGCCTCGCTGTGTTTTTTGCTGTGCTGACGAATATCCAACGTCGCCAGATGCAACTCAAAAACCGCAACCTGCTGCATGAATTTTTGCAGGGCTGCACTGGCATGCCTGGCTTTATTTTTTGCCAGATCCCTGTACAGCAGGTTCAGATCGTCCTGTAGCTCAGTGGCAGAACGGTAGGGATAAAACTCTGGCTCATCCATCAAGGTTGCTTTTTGCTCTTGCAAGGCAAAAAGCCGTTTTTCACTGAGCAGGGATTTTTCCGGAAACTGCCTGGCCAGTTGTTCATTCAGCATCAGGTTATGACTCAGACGGGTATAGATGAAGGAAAGTTTCTGCCGGTAAGGTTCAAGCGGATTGCGTTTCTGCACACGCTGAGCAAGCGCAGGCAAATATTTGGCATCAGCAGCAAGGGAAAGCAGCAGACTGCGTGAGGGCGGCGCATACCGGGAGGAGACCGAGAGTCTCCTGCTCAGAACAGCGACTTTATCCAGATAAAAACGCAGCAGGGTTTTCTGCTGTAACAGCAGCCCCTGCCAGGTGACTTCCGGGGTGACGTTGGGATTGCCGTCCCGGTCTCCACCTACCCAGGATCCGAAGCGCAGGGGTCTGAAATCCTCTGGCAACACCAGATTGGGATAGGAACTACTCAGCGCCTGCTGCAGGGAAGCATAAACGGCAGGAATAACGTCAAACAGCGTGGTATCAAAATAAAACAGGGTATTATTGACTTCGTCCAGCACGGTGGGGGCGATCGGTCGAACTTCATCTGTTTGCCAGATTGACTCGATTTCAGCTGCCAGAATCTGCTCCAGTTCTGCGGTAACAGCAGGTGCCGGATCCGCATCCATCCTGGCAAGGACAGC
>CAZKJY010000076.1:0-7795 GCA_964553165.1 uncultured Enterobacteriaceae bacterium | reverse complement strand
AACACTGGATTAAATCACCGGAGGCATTGAGAAAACGCTCAGGCTCCCAGTTCAGGGGAATCCTCAGATGTGGACAGATATTCTGGTACAGGTACACCTTGCCATCTTTTCGGACAGCAAAGACATCAGCAAGACTCCCGATATTAAAGGATCGAGCACTGCCTTCACTGAGACTGGAAAGGGGGCAGAGTTCAGTCAGCATCAAACGGCCAAGGCATTTTCAAAATCCGCCAGCAAGTCTTCCTTTTCCTCAATACCGACAGAAAACCTGACCATGGAGTCAGCAACGCCCATGGATGCCCGTCGTTCGGGACCCATTTCAAAATAGATGGTATGTGCAACTGGGATGGCAAGAGTGCGGTTATCCCCGAGATTGCTTGAACTGACCACAAGCTCCAGGGCGTTGAGAAAATCAAAACAATCCAGGCTTTCATCAAGCTCAATGCTGAAGATGGCACCGAAATGCTGAAACAGATTTTTGGCTCGTTCATGTTGCGGATGGGCTGACAGGCCGGGGTAAAAGACCTTTTTTACCTTTGGGTGTTTGTCGCAGAATTCAGCCAAAGCCAGGGCATTATCACAGGCTTTAGCGATTCGCAGGCTGAGCGTGTCTGAACCGACTGACAGATGATGTGCTGCTTCCGGCCCCAGTGCGGCGCCAAAATCACGTAATCCTTTTTTGCGGATCTGGGTGATTCCCCACTGCGCTGCTTCACGGTTCTTGTAATTGTCATAGATATTCGGAAAGCGGCTCCAGTCGAACAAACCGGTATCGGTGACGCTGCCACCGAGCGCATTGCCGTGTCCGCCAATATATTTGGTCAGTGAATTAATAATGAGGCTGGCTTTCACATCCACGGGCTGAAACAGGCAGGGGGACGTCATGGTGTTATCGACAAAATAGATCAGCCCCTTTTGCGCACAGAGATCGCCAATGGCAGCCAGATCGGCTATCTGGGTGACAGGATTTGCGATGGTTTCTACAAATACCAGCCGGGTGTTGGGCTGGATAGCGTTGGCAACATTACCGACTTCAGTGGCATCAACAAAACTGACTTCCACACCCAGGCTGCCGAGGGTATTAAACAGGCTATTGGTGTTGCCAAACAGGTAGGCACTGGAAACAATATGATCACCAGCCCGCAACAAGGCAAGCAGTGTTGACCCAATCGCAGCCATGCCAGTGGCAAAAATGACACTGGCCAGCCCGTTTTCCATCAGGGTGATTTTTTGTGCGAGTGCCTCCACCGTGGGATTACTCTGGCGGCCATAGGCAAACCCGCTGCGTTTATTCTGGAAGACCTCGGCCAGTTCACGGGCATCATCGTAACCATAGGCGACCGAGGGGTGGATTGCCTTGTGCAATACTCCGTGTTCAGGCTTGCCTGCGCGGTCAGCGTGCAGAATCGTGCTGCTAAAGCCTTTCTTCTTCATGGCGATGATCCTGGAAAATGGAGGGCGGATGATACTCCTATTTGGCACGGTATTGAAGGTTGGCCTAATCTCAGCGCTGAGCTGCGGGTTCCCGGTAAATGCGGCACTATTGCCTTTCAGGGCGGTGTCTCAGTTTTAACAAAACAGATACATGGTTATGACGTTAATTCTGCGACACGCCAAAAAGCGTACGTCCATGTACAGGCTCGGCTGGTGACCTCCTGTCACCAGACGGTCGCAGAATTAGCGTCAAAACCATGAATTATTAAGGGACGTCTTAAACTGAGACACCGCCAAGTCAGGATTAAAATGCATTATTGATACATCATTTGGTACACTGGGAACATGCCACTGAACAGGATTTCTGACTGATGCAGTTATCCAGATTTACGGATTACAGCCTGCGGGTGCTGCTTTACCTGGCAGTCAACCATGACAAACGCGCGACCTTGCATGAAATTGCGGCGTTCTATCCGCTCTCGCTTGAACATCTGCGGAAGGTCGTGCATGCCCTGGCAAAATCGGGTTATCTGCGAACCTACCGGGGCAAGCATGGCGGTATTGAGCTGGCAGTGAACACCCAGGAGATTCTGATTGGCAATGTCATCAAGGAGTTTGAAGGTCACTCATCGCTGATTGACTGTGAAGCGCTGGACTGCCGGCTGAATCCCGTCTGTACGCTGAAAAAAGCCCTCAGACAGGGACAAAACGCACTATTTGAAACACTGAACAGCTACACACTGGCCGACCTGGTAGGCACGAAGCCGGAACTGGTCCGCCTGTTGTTCAATACAGCAGCCTGAGGTGTCTCAGGCCAGCATGGCCGTGTCAGCGAACCCTGGGCCGAGCGCTATCAGGTAATGGTCAGGGTACGCGTAAACTGGCCGTAATTTTCCCAGCGTGAGATTTTTTCCGGTAATTCTTCCGGTGTTGCCTGTACCTGGCCGTTGACATCTGTCACCCGGGAGACAATCTCATGATCACCCGGGCTGGCATTTTCCCAGGCGAAACTAAACAGCTTCCAGGAATAACGGGTTGCTCCCGGAAGAATCTGTGCAGCCTGCCAGGGACCGTTATCAATTTTCACCTCGACACTGCGGATGGGGGTTCCATCATTGAGCACAAAGCCCATGATATTGTGTGTGTTGCCAGTACGGGTAACCCGGGTGATGGCAGATTTAAGCTGAATCCTGGTGACCAGTCTTTCCTCCCAGCGCATTTCGCCACCAATGTTGCGACGACTGAGAGTGACATAATCGCGGGCCATGTATTTGCCAGCGAAGCGTCGGTCCTGCACATGAATCTGGTGCAGCCATTTCACATTGGCAACACCGTACCAGCCCGGCACCAGCAGTCTGACCGGGAAACCGTGGTACAAAGGCAAGGGTTCACCGTTCATTTCATAAACTACCAGTACATCATCCAGCATGGCTTCATCAATATGCAGAGCACGGGCAAAGCTCTGTTCTACCTGAGTCTCCCGGATGGTCTCGGTACCCACATCGGCGCCGTAGAAAACGACTTCAGTGCCACCAGTCTGGACATCCGCTTCCAGCAGGATATCCCGCAGGCGACAGCCGCCCCAAAGGGCATTGCCGATCAGGCCATGATAGATTTCCTGACGGTTGCCACCACATTCAAAGGCTGCGGTGATTTCAACCTTGGGTCGACGCCTGATATCGCTCATGCTTAGCGTCAGAGGATTATTGACCATGCCGGTGAGACGAACCTGGTGGGCACCGGCATCAAGCTGCGGCTGGCCGTAATGCTGGACTACATAAAACTGGTCTTCATTACGGGAATAAAAATCTTCAATATTCTGCGTGTTCTGGTAGAAGACGCCGCCAGGGACTTTAGGCGGGCCGGTGAAACCGGGGGGCATATCGGTAAAGGGGACAATAACTTCATTCTGTCCCAGCGCTGTCGGGGACAGAAAAGGTACGGAGCCCGTCATGGCAAAACCGCCCATCATGACACCGCCCTTCAGAATATTTCTGCGATCCGGATTTTGTTCCTGTTCTGACATATGCCCCTCCCATATATTGTGATTCCGATTATTTCGCCGGGCCATTCGGGAGTCAAGCAAGGAACAGCCAACTACTCGATTGACCGAAAAACAGAGAGTTTTTCAATTTCGGTTTCAATATCATCGAGTTTTTGCAGATAGCTGTCCGAGTTTCTGCTGCCGTATTGCTGGATAAATTCTGCTTCGCTGATGCCATCTGGTCTCCCGACCAGGGGCATATAAGCCTGTTCATCCTGCCCCTGGGCAAAAAATTGCTGCAGATACAGAGCAGCCTGCAGACTGTCTGCTGACAACATGCCCAGACGGGTGCCAACACGGTTTGCTGTCATGTCGCTAAAACTGAAACCGGACTCGGTTCGGCTGTCCTGAACCTCTTTGAAAACAGCAAGGATATTGGCCAGTTCATCGTCGGCGTAGGCAGCAATGGCTGCTGAAGCGACCAGATGACGTGGCAGGTCATCCCGGGATTCAAGGGTTATCCTCACCGGGGGCGCGGCTTCCAGGTTACTGGCACGGGCGCCAAGTAAATCTTCCAGTGTCAATTCACTTAGCAGGTAGCAGCTCAGAATCACGAAAATGGTCTGGTTCTCTTCCTGCGGATTGTCCGTTGTCTCGGTGGCATGGGCAAACAGCGGCGTCAGCAGTGCGGTCAGACTGGCAGAATTCTGTGTAGCAGGCATTGCATGTAGCGTGTCCAGCAGGATGCCCTGATAACTCAACAGACGTTCTGCTGTCATGGGATCTATCAATACCTGACGTGCCAGAGCCTGCAGTCTGCGCAGGCGCTCGGATTCCCAGTCAAGACTGAAACTCACGCGATTATTGGTCAGTTCTATCTGATTGATGGCGTCCAGAACGCTGGTGGCCAGTTGAAAATTTGGTTCTGAGCCGAGTGCCTGCTCGGCGGTTTTCAGCAGACGCAGGTAAACAAAGGCCGGAACCTCATAATCCGCGAGCTGCAGTTTTTCCAGTTGCAGGCGATCATCAGAGACGGCAAAGTGGGCAGAGAAATTCAAATACTGCCCCAGTAACGATGGTCTGAATGCCAACGTGCCATGCAGTATTGCCCTGTCTGGGACAAGCTCAAGCCTTGCTCCCATGCCTTCAAGCCACTGCTGTAAAGTACTTTGCCCCTGTCGGGACAGGTAATTGATCAGGGCATTACTTTCATCTTCGTTGAGTTCGACGCGCAGATTGCTGTCATTACCCAATAAGCCAGGACCGTTTTTCAGCACTATGCCCTGCATGCGTTCTGCATCCAGCGGATTTGCAGGTGGATTGACGGGAATGTCTGCCGTTTCATCCAGCAGGGCGAAGACCAACAGAATAGGCAGGGTAAGACAGAATAGTCCCAAAATGCCAAGTGTGTAGCTGAAAAAACGCATGTAAACAGTATACTTAGCTCCACTTCCTGTGGGTAGACAGCCACAGAAAGTTTATTACGCATCAGGTTTTTGCGTTATCATTCGCCCCCTATTGATCAATGCAGTACCGAGCTATGAAAACGATTATGCAACACATGAAATTTACCCTGCTGGGCAGTCTTATCTTTTTAAGCGCCTGTGCCGGGAATACCCTACAGGTAGAGAACGAAGCGGCAATGGCGCAGGAAGAGGCTCGACAGGCTGAGCAGGCCGCCGAAGCTGCCCGCCTGGAAAGAATGAGAATGGAGGAAGAAGAACGCCGGGAAGCGGAAGCGGCAGCACGTCAGGCTGAACTCGTCCGTCAGGAAAGGGAGCGTAGACAAGAACTGGAAGCCCAGGAAGCAAGACGACTGGCTGAAGAGGCCAGACGGGCTGCAGAAGCAGAAGCAGAGGCCGCCAGACAGGCACAGGAATTGGCCCGTCAGGAAGCCCGTGTCGCGGAACTGCGTGCCCGGCTGGCAACGGTAAATGAGCAGACACAGGATATACGGACAGCCAATGCTGTTCTTGCCGAGGCGCTTGCTGCGGCAGAAGCGCTCAATATGGCCCTGACAGAAGAAAGTGAAAAATACAGTAATCTAAATGAACAAACAGCTGAGCTGCCTGAGCAGATTGATGAAGATAGACTGCAAAGACTCAGTGAGGAACTGGACCGGCTTCAGGCTGAAGCTGATCGGCTGCAAACTCCCTAAACACCCTGTACGGGCCAAATCCATTCAGGAGGAGCTTTACAACACAGCCCCGTGTTGCCCTGGTTAACCGGGGAACAGGTCATCGTCTGAGCATGTTGGCCTGCGCTGCTTCCTGCAAATACCGCTGTCCCGGAAAACATGGACTCAATCAGTGCTTCCTAATCTTTGTTTGTGAAGGGCGTTGTGGTAAAGTGCGCGGGTTTTTTTAACTCTACTTATTTCATGCAAACGGAGAATCCCGGATGACAATTGCTTTGATTATTATCCTTTCCCTGTTGGGCCTCGCTATTGCCTTCTATTATATGAAGAAGGTGACAGCTATTCCTCTGGATCTGGGCCTGAATCAGGAAGAAGGTGAACGTCTGAAAACAATTCATGGTGCCATTGCCGAAGGTGCCATGGCCTTTCTTAAACAGGAATACAAATATCTTGCCGTATTCATGATCGCCTTTGCCGTGGTCATCGCTGTGCTGATTGATGACACGCATACCGAAGGGGTGAGGGAAGGGATTTACACCGCAATTGCCTTCTTGTTTGGAGCAATCATCTCTATCCTTTCCGGTTATATTGGCATGAAAGTCGCGACAGCTGGCAACGCCAGAACGACAGTATCTGCGCGAAATAATATTGCCGATGCCTTCGTTGCTGCGATGAATTCAGGCGCTGTTATGGGATTTGCCCTGGTTGGCCTGGCCACCCTGGGTCTGATGATCATCTATCTGGTCATGCAGGCCTTGCTGCCTGATGTCGAGAACAATGTCCTGATGGAAGTGATTGCCGGTTTTGGACTGGGCGGTTCTTCAATTGCGCTGTTTGCCCGTGTCGGTGGTGGTATTTTCACCAAGGCTGCTGACGTTGGTGCTGACCTGGTAGGGAAGGTTGAAAAAGGTATTCCGGAAGATGATCCCCGTAACCCGGCTGTTATTGCCGATAACGTGGGAGACAACGTCGGTGACGTGGCCGGTATGGGCGCTGACCTGTTTGGTTCCTGTGCCGAAAGTACCTGTGCTGCGCTGGTGATTTCAGCCATCGCCTTTTCGGCTGATCTCAATGCCATGCTGTATCCGATCATGATTTCCGCCGTTGGTATTCCAGTCAGCCTGGTGACCAAAATGCTGGTCAGAGTGCATGCAGAAGAACAGGTGGCTCCTGCCCTGAAAAAACTGCTGATTATTTCTTCTGTGCTGATGGCCGTGGTTATTTTCTTCTTCACCACGTGGATGATCCCGGAAGAATTTGTCATTAACGGTGAAACCTATTCTGATATGGGTGTGTACTTGTGCTTCCTGTCCGGATTGATTGCAGGACTTGCTGTTGGCCTTTTGACTGAGTATTACACGTCCGATATGTACAAACCCGTTCAGGACGTCGCCAAATCCTGCGAGACCGGTGCGGCAACCAATATTATCTTCGGTCTGGCACTGGGTTATAAATCAACCGTTCTGCCCTATCTGGCCATTGCCATTTCCATCTTCGTGTCCTGGGAACTGGCTGGTATGTACGGTATCGCCATCGCTTCTCTGGGAATGCTGGGCACCCTGGCCATAGCCCTGACGATTGATGCCTATGGTCCGGTTGCCGATAATGCCGGTGGTATTGCCGAGATGGTTGGTTTGGACAAAGAAGTCCGTCGCCGTACTGATATTCTGGATTCTGCAGGCAACACCACGGCTGCCATTGGTAAAGGTTTTGCGATAGGTGCCGCCATTTTGACCTCGCTGGCCCTGTTCTCCGCTTTCCTGACGCATTCAGAAAACCTGATGCGCGAAAGCATGGGGGAAGATTTCAGCCTGATCACCTCTATAACACTGCTGGATCCGGTCGTTTTCACCAGCCTCTTCATTGGCGCCGTACTGCCTTTCCTGTTTACTGCCATGACCATGCAGTCTGTGGGTGCCGCAGCCTTCGACATGATTGAAGAAGTGCGTCGACAGTTCCGGGAAATTCCCGGCATCATGGAAGGTCAGGGTCGTCCGCAGTATGGACAGTGTGTGGCCATTTCCACCAAAGCCGCGCTGCGTGAAATGATTGCCCCTGGCGTGCTGATCATGGGTACGCCGCTGGTTATTGGCTTCCTGTTCGGGGTGCCCGCGGTTGCTGGTATTCTGGCAGGCTCGCTGGTCGCTGGTGGTGTACTGGCGATCTCATCCTCCAACAGTGGCGGTGCCTGGGATAATGCCAAGAAATACGTGGAAGCGAATAACGTCGGCGGTAAGTGT
>CAZKJY010000075.1:0-7808 GCA_964553165.1 uncultured Enterobacteriaceae bacterium | reverse complement strand
CGGGATGGCTCTGCCCATGCACTTGCAACCGGAGGTCTGCTCTGGGGAAGTGCCGGCACCAACGGTCAGCATTCTTTTCATCAGCTCCTGCATCAGGGCACACATCTGGTTCCTGCAGATTTTATTGCCTGTCTGCAAAGCTATACGGATGAGAATGAGCAACAGCTGCATCTGCTGGCAAACTGTTTCGCCCAGTCCCAGGCATTGATGGATGGCAAGTCGCTGAGTCAGGCCAGGGAAGAACTGGCTATGCAAGGCCTGGATGCAGACGAGATTGAGAGTCTGGCACCACACAAGGTCATTCCGGGTAATCGTCCCAGCAGCACAATCATGTTGCAACAGCTGAGTCCCCGCGCGTTGGGCGCTCTGATCGCCGCTTATGAGCACAAGGTCTACGCCCAGAGTGTCATCCTGGATATCAATGCCTTTGATCAGTGGGGGGTGGAGCTTGGCAAGGTACTCAGTAAGGATCTGTTTTCAGCGATGACCGAGGCCTCAGCGTGTACACGCTTTGACGCCTCGACCAATGCGCTGATCAATGCCTGTAAAAACAAACAATAGGTAGTCAGATTTGATTAGAAGGTATAAACCAGACTGACCACTGTCTGGGTATCTGTCTGTTTTCTGCCTACCGGAACGGATGAGTTATTCCTGTATCTGAACCCTATCCTGGTTGAGAGTCGGTCCATGATTTCAGATTCAAGACCGATATTGAAGGTGGTCACGGTTCGCTGGTCGCCGATTTCGAAGGTTAGGTCCTGGGTAAATTCAGATGTTTCAGAAATCCTCCACTCATAATCTTCACCCAGGGTAATGACACCTTCGCCTTCAGCGCCATCCGTGTCACTGTCGTTTTGTCGGAAACCAAGACCGATAAATCCTTCCAGGTTATGGACGTCATTATCAATAAAATACTGGCCCAAACCGCCTGAAACAATGGCCTGGTAATTGAATCCGCTAAAACGGTCATCAATGTAACTACCCTGAATGTACAGATATCTGTCTTCGACCAGCAATCGGTAATCCGACTTGTCACCAATGAAATAGCGCTCTGCCTTGCCGGTTCCATTCTCCCTGACGTTGAGTGCCTGCAAATCCAGATTATGCGTCCAGTTTTCGGTGTAATAGGTCAGCAGATACTGAACTTCAATCGTTGTTATTTCAGTGTTACCGGTAGTGCCGACATAACCCAGTGATATGCTGGCTTCATTTTCTTCCTGTTCGGCATTCTGCGCGTAAACAGGCAGGCAAAAAAATGAAATAACTAGAAAAAATAGATAGGGGAAGGATTTCGGCATGTTCTCTCCATGGCTGTTCTGTAAATGGGAATTTTAACTTTAATCAGAATTAATTGCATGCTGATGAAGCCAATTTGAGACCCAGTCGCTATACTAGACAGCATTGACCAGAGCGTAAAAATATCAGATGCAGAGATGAACCAGACATCGAAAAAGCCCTTTAAATCAGGGGTAATTGAAGGCTTTTTTGGCAGGCCCTGGAGCTGGGACGCGAGATATTCACTCGCCGGTTTCCTCAGTGACTATGGTTTCAATACCTATATCTACGCACCCAAAAATGATCGTCTGCTGCGCACCGACTGGCAGCTTCCCTATGCAGAAGAATACCTGGATCAGCTCAATGCCCTGGCCCAGCATTATCAGAGACTGCAGCTTGATTTCGGCATCGGGTTCAGTCCTTTTGAACTGTATCGGGATTTCAATCCGCAAAAGCAGCAGATGCTGGCCAGCAAACTTGATCAGATAAATACGATTGGCCCTTCAATACTGTGTATTCTGTTTGATGACATGCGCGGCAGCATCCCTGAGCTGGCAAAAAAACAGGCCATCATTACCGAATTTATTACCGAACGCAGCAATGCATCCGCGTTTGTGTTCTGTCCAACTTATTACTCCGACGATGAAAAACTTCTGACCCATTTCGGCGCCATGCCTGATAATTACCTGCAGGATCTTGGCATTATGCTTGACCCTGCGATTGATATTTTCTGGACGGGACCCGGCGTCTTTTCGAAGCACTACCCTCCGGAACATTTGCAGCTGGTGGCAGAAAAGTTTCGCCGTAAACCCCTGATTTGGGATAACTACCCGGTCAATGATGCGCAAGGGCTTTGTGACTACCTGCACCTGGAACCTTTTCCTGATCAGAGTCAGACACTTCGGGAATATTGCAACGGTCACCTGGCCAATCCGATGAATCAGGCCTATCTGTCGAGACTCTCACTGTATTCACTGGCTCAGCAATATCTTGGCCATCCCGAAAAGACGACATTAACTGCAGCCACCGAGGCACTTTGCGATAAGGAGCTTGCTCTGCTTCTGCAAAAGCATGCTGATCTTTTTCAGCATCAGGGACTGTCATCCATGGATGACACGCAAAAGAAGCGCCTGAAACAGCAGTATGCAAACTGGCGTGACAATCCCATGGTGCAGGAGATTTATGACTGGATTGATGGTCGCTATGCCTTTGATCCGACCTGCCTGACCTGATCTCGGCAACCTTTCACAGGCTGGGACAGCTCCCCTTTTCTGAGGTGTTTTTGCTCTCGGGCAGAGCCAGAGCCACCCGAACTTTGTGTTAATTTTTTCCCCGGAAGCCTGCAACTTTTTTCAGGCATACAACGCTGTCTCCATTCAGCCGGTATTAATAAGCACTTTTCCATACTAAGTCTGAGCACATCACAGGAGACTAATTATGCTTAAGTTATCGCTGACCCTGAGTACGCTGATCCTCGCCCTTTTTGCAGTCAACGCACAGGCCCATAAAGGCCGCCCTGTCTATGGCTACAATGCACATTTGCATGCAAATTCCTGGTTCTCGCCCTATCCCGCAACCGGGCTGATTGCCGGCATCACTTATCGCAGTTATAACAGCCGGCTGGGTTTACAGAGCAGATTGAATAACGCCCGTTATTCAACCCAGCGTTCGTATCAACGTGGGTACCGACATGGTTACCGGGATGCACGCGGGGAATATGAAGGAAACTACCGGCATGATGAGTCTATCAGTCTACGCTGTTATGAACTCAGCTATGATCGCTTTGGCAACCGGGTTCGACGCAGCCTGCCTGCCGCTGCCTGCAGGCATTAAGCACGGGCCATGATCACTTCAATCAAGGCACCACCGAGCTCGCTTTGCTCAATCTTCAGTTCTCCTCCATAGGAGCTGATGATATCCAGCGCTACTGCCAGACCGATACCCTGACCACTTTGGCGGGTATCGGCTCTGGCTCCCCTTTCAAGAATCCAGTGCCGGTCCTGTTTGGGGATGCCGGATCCATCATCCTCAATTTTAATCATCAGGGTACGGTTTTCTTCCCGGGCACTGAGTTGCACTTTACTGAAGCAGTATTTATAGGCGTTGTCCAACAGGTTACCCAATAACTCTGTGAGATCACTTTCTTCACCATAAAATTTTGGGTTTTGTTCGAGCTGAATGTCGATCCGGACCTGTTTGTCCATATAAACCTTGTTAAGCGCAGATGTCAGTTTCTCAACGATTGGTGCGAGCGCCACGGCAGTAGCCAGCACACGCTTCTGATTTGAACTGACAGCCCGACTGAGCTGATAGGAAACAATCTGATTCATGCGCTCTATCTGCTCGCTCACTTCCTGGAGATCTTCTTTATTGACTCGGTCTTTTTGCTGCACGATTCCCGAAATGACTGCCAGAGGCGTTTTCAAACTGTGGGCCAGATCTCCCAGCGTAGTGCGATATCGGCTTTGTCGCTGCCGTTCACTTTTTATCAGCAGGTTCATGTTCTCACTGAGATTCTGAAGTTCACTGGGATAATTTTCTCCCAGCTGTTCCTTACTGCCATTCTCAATTTCCGACAGCTCTCTTGCCAGCTGTTTCAGGGGCAACATGCCCCAGCGCAACATCGCAAACTGGGCCAGCGAAAGAAACACCGCCAGTCCGCCTAACCACATCCACAGATTGGACTGAAATTCCCTGATTTCAGCCTCAGTCGGCGCAACCGATTCCATGACGATAAAACTGAACTCCCTTTCCAGATTTGACCAGTAGGTTCCATAGCCGGCAAATGACATGGGACCCTGCCGTTCCGTTACCAGACTGCCGAAGACTGTCTCTCCAGGCGCAATATTTACACCCAGCAGGGTCATTTCGGCCAGATTGATATTGATGGCTGATGCACTTCGCCAGACTTCATGGTTTCGCTCATCCAGGATGAAGGCATAGAGCCCTGAATCAATCTGGTTGAAGCGGGCCTCTTCCATGTCCGGGACAAAGAAACTGCCTTCACTGTCCGGTTCCGCCATGCCAAGCACTGCATAAATCTGCAGTTGCAAACGTTCCTCAACAGCAGCAGCCACACTTTCCTGATAGGCCTGATTCAACACCAGGCCCGTCAGGCTTAAAAACAGTATCAGTAAAACGCCAAAGGCCAGAACCAGTCTTTGCTGTAAGGAGTATTTTTGGGAAGTCACCTCATGCCCCCTCGCCAATGAACTTGCTGGGAGCTGTGGAGACTTCTATTGTTTGGGCGGGACATTAAAACGGTAACCTTGACCCCGGACGGTATCGATGGGTTTTAAGGTTTCATCCGGATCCAGTTTTTGTCTTAGTCGTCTGACAAATACTTCAAGCACGTTGCTGTCACGATCATAGTCCTGATCATATAAATGCTCGGTCAATTCCATTTTGGAAACGACCTGGCCGGGGTGTAGCATCAGGTATTCAAGCACCTTGTATTCATAAGCTGTGAGTTCAACAGACTTACCCGCCACAGTCAGGGATTTTGCCGAGGTATCGAGACTGATATTGCCAAAATCCAGGCTGGGTTTGGCGAAACCTGCGGCTCTTCGTAAAAGTGCATTCAGTCGAGCCTTGATTTCCTCAATCTGGAAGGGTTTGACCACAAAATCGTCGGCACCGGCATCCAGTCCCTCCACCTTATCAGTCCATTTATCTCTGGCTGTGAGAATCAGAATCGGGAAGACCTTGCCTTCAGCACGTATGGCCTTGATCAGATCAATACCATTCAATGAGGGCAAGCCCAGATCAATGATGGCGGCATCATAGGAAAATTCGGTAGCCTGGAACAGACCCAGCTTGCCATCCTGCACGCTGTCCACAACATAACCGTTGTCTTCCAGCGCCTTGACGAGCTGTGCCCTCAGTAAATCTTCGTCTTCGACTACTAGCAATCGCATGCTGACCCTGTGGGGAAAAAGGAAACTTACTGAACTGCGCGGCTGACTTCGCCGGTACGACCATTAACAAACACATTGAAAACGGTGCCATTCTGATCGACCCGGATACGCCAGTCATTATCGACCATGCGCACACTTAGCACGCGTCCCTGAAAACGGTCACGGGCAATATCCAGAGCCTGCTGACGGGTAACAGCGGGTTCAGCATCCAGCTGGGGCGGGGCGAGGTTGTTGCCCGGTACGGCCTGGCCTGGACGTCCCTGAGGCACTTCTGGCACCCCTCTCGGACCCTCAGGACCAGCACCTGCCCCAGGCCTGGGGGCCTGTGCAGATGCGAAGGGTGAAAAGACAAATGCGAGTATCACCAGACTGATCAATGACTTACGAATCACATAACTCCACTCAGATGATGGGTTCGACATTCACCCTGACACGGATTGTCGGACCCGGATCGCGCTGAGTTCGCACTGTATATTCCTGGCTATTGTAGCGGTAGACAACATCATAACCAACCAGTTTATCTTCGAGATAGGTGTCGTAGACACGCTCGCAGCGTTCAACCGTTTCATAAGTACGCTCATTCTGACGGTTTGAATACTGGATATCGCGCGCTACAGAGGCTCCCAGTACGGCGCCAACGACTGCACCTACGCGCTGGTTACTTTTGTTATGTCCGACAGCATTACCAATTGCGCCCCCGATGACCGCTCCGAGAATGTCAGGGGTATTGGAGCGGTATCGGGGACGACTTTCACGAACGACCTCTTCCAGCCAGCATTCTTCATGTGGGACAGAGGTTTCCACGGTACGGTAAATTGGCGTACTGCTGAGGACATCGGCTTCATAATAGGAAACCGTTGTTGCTGAAGCTCCAGAGCCTAGGCTCAGCCCCAGACCGGCAGTCAGTATCGCAGCGCTCAATTTCATTCCGATTTTTCTGGTTTTCATAACAAGCTCCACTTCGACATAGAAACAGATAATTTCTTATTGAGGCAAAGCTTAACAAAGCAAAAATGAATCAAGCCTTAATGCTTCAGTGCAATTCCAAAATGTGATCTGCGGCAAAAATCCGCTATCCGGGCGGCGGATTTTTGAGAGATGGGACAAAGTTAAATCATTGAATCCGCTAAAAAAAATAGCGATAATGATTCGCATTGATGCTTCCGAACCCGAAGCAATCATGACCAAAGTGAGCATCTGATGGAAGTACTTTCGATTCTACTGCTGTTATTGGCTGGACATTTTGTCGGAGACTTTGTCCTGCAGCCCTCCCCCATGAGTTCCGGCAAAAACCGTAACAACAGCAGGGAGAGGTTCGACGATGGTTTCCCGCAATGGTATTACTGGCTCTCAGCGCATGCCTCCATGCACGGGCTGATTGTTTATCTGATTACCGACAGCATTATTTTCATGCTGCTTGAGCTGATCAGTCACTGGGTCATTGACCTGATTAAATGTGACAAACTGATCAATCTCCACCAGGATCAGGCCTTACACATATTGTCCAAAATCGTGTACGTCCTGATTATTTTCTTCTACGGCATCCCTGCTTAGGGTTCCCTTTTTTACTCAGTCCCGGTTGGGATACAGGTCAAACAGATTTTCGCCCACGAGCAAGCGCTCGGTTTTCATTTCAAAGTTGTCCTGATTTCGATCACGATGACCATAGGCGGTGATGGTATCGCCTACCTGAATCATGTCTTCAGAGAGGCCACTTCGCCTTGTTCTGGAAGGCGGGCTAAGTAGCAGATTCCATTGCTGTCCATCAGCTTCAACTGTCATCCTGTCATGCGGATTGCCGAAATCAATCTCAATTACCGTCGCTGTCAGCGTGAAGTCTTCACTGCCGTACCAGGACCAACCATGATGAGCAGTAGCGCCACCTGCAGCAAGCAGAGACAGCAGACTGGCAAATAGGCTTATGCGTTTTGACTGTGTCATTTAATCCTCCTTTTTCAAGTGTTGAATACTCAAAGTAAGAGACAAATAACTACTTTTGAATCATTCAGGGTTGCTAATCGGCTCCCTGCATCATTTTCTTGATGAAGGGAGATACTGCCAACATTAACACGGCTATTCCCATGGCGATATATCCTACCTGGGTATAGACACTGATATAGTTGGCTTTGGCTGCAGCGACATCGGTCAGCTGCCCGCCGATGGTTTCGGCGCCGGTCGCTGAAGCAATCACCCCTGCCAGATAATTGGACAGTCCGCTATACAGGAACCAGGCGCCCATGGTCATGCCGACAGCGCGCATGGGCGCAAGCTTGGTCACGGCAGAAAGACCCACCGGTGACACCATCAGTTCTCCAATCGTGTGTATCCAGTAAATCAGAAAAATGAAATAAACGGCCGTCAGACCACTGGTGCCGGAGAGTTTCATGCCGCCGACCAGCACGAGAAAACCCAGGCCTGCCATAAACACGCCCAGCGCAAATTTTACCGGTGTCGATGGGTTCAGATTGCGCTTTGCCAGCCTTATCCACATCAGGGCCATCAAAGGAGCAAAGATAACGATAAACATGGCATTGAGAGACTGGAATACTGGCGCCGGGACATCCATGCCCAGCATAGAGCGGTTGACAAAACTGCCGGTAAACAGGTTCAGAGAGG
>CAZKJY010000074.1:0-7944 GCA_964553165.1 uncultured Enterobacteriaceae bacterium | reverse complement strand
AAGCCACCAAGAGTGGCGCCTTTGATTTTATCGAGAAGCCTTTCACCTTCGACCGCCTGCTGGTCACAGTGGCCAATGCGCTGAAGCAGTCCGAACTGATGGACCAGGTCCAGGTATTCAGCGAGGCACTGGGCAGGAATTCCTTTTACGATTTCATCGGCGCTTCACCTGCCATGCAAATCGTCTACAAAATTATTGAAAACGTTGCCCAGAGCAAGGCCAGTGTTTTCATAACCGGGGAAAGCGGCACCGGCAAGGAGCTTTGTGCCTCTGCCATCCATCAGGCCAGTCCGCGGGCTAAGAGAAATTTCGTTCCCATCAATTGTGCGGCCATCCCCAAAGATCTGTTCGAATCGGAAATTTTTGGCCATGTAAAAGGGGCCTTCAGTGGTGCCAGTACTGACCGCGAAGGCGCCGCCTCACTGGCAGATGGCGGCACCCTGTTTCTTGATGAAATTGGCGAGATGGATCTGAATCTGCAGGCCAAGCTCCTGCGCCTGATTCAGAGTGGTACTCTGCAGCGGGTTGGTAGCAACCAATTGCAGCAGGTTGATATACGCTTCATCTGCGCGACCAATCGTGATCCCCTGCTTGAAGTCGCGGCCGGCCGCTTTCGTGAAGACCTCTATTACCGCCTGAATGTGGTTCCCATTGATCTGCCCCCATTGCGGGAACGTGGAGAGGATGTTCTGCAGATTGCCGGCTTTCTGCTGTCCAGATTCAGCAAGGACCTGAAAAAAAGCTTCACAGGTTTCAGCCCGGAGGTACAGCAACGCTTTCTGGACTATGAATGGCCTGGCAATGTCCGGGAGTTGCAGAACGTGATCGAAAATACGGTGATTATGAATAATGGGAAACTTGTCGAGATCGACATGTTACCGGACTCCTTTGGCAGATCATCCGGCCTGTACGCACAGAATACAGGAGCAGAAAGCACTTCAACTGACCCTCAGCCCAATCCGGATAATACTGAAGATGCTGAAATAGTCCCACTCTGGGAGAGCGAAAAAGCGGCCATCGAAAAGGCTATTCGTTTATGTCAGGGCAATATTCCGCTTGCGGCAGCCCGGCTTGGCGTCAGTCCTTCCACCATTTACCGCAAACTGAAAAGCTGGGAAGACAACTAGACTGGAACGCCAATCGCTATGGAACTCCTGGATGATAAAGTCATACATCAGCTGGTCAGGGATATCGGTGTGGAGAATGCGCGTGAGTTCATTGCCGCACTGGACGAGGAGTTTCTTTCCCGTTGCCAGAATATCCGTAGCGCCCGTGAAGAGGATTCGCTCGACAGGCTGAGGCGTGAAGCACATGCCTTCAAGGGTGCCGCCCTGACCTATGGTGCCAGCGCACTGGGCGAACTGCTCTATCAGATTGAACGCCAGGCCAGAGCTGCCGATATCCAGGCCTTCTCACTGATTGGGGAAGTCCTGACATGCACCGAAAAGACCCTGCTCGCCTACCAGAATCTGGACCTGGACCAGTACGCCTGAGCTGCCTGAGCCTTAAATTCCTCACCTAAAATTTGCAATTTGCGAATTAATCTGCCTATAAATTTTCATATTGCAAATCATTTTGCGAATTTAAAGTCACCAAAGTACTACAAAAACACGAAAAAAATTACACATTAGGAAAATAAATCCATTATTTATCAATAAGTTGAAATATATTTCATGCGCTGGCGCCGCCCCTGGCACGCTCCTTGTAATAGGTATGGCAAGCAAGGTCATTAACCCTGACTCGATTCCAAATATTACTTTTAAGGAGCACGACAATGAAAATGAACAAAACCGTATTAGCCGCCCTTATCTCAGGTCTGATGGGTTCCAGCATGGCTTTTGCTGCGACCGATGGCAGCCTGGGTGCCACCAGCACCGGCCAGATCGATCTCGACCTGGAAGTGCTGGACAGCGTTGAAATCAGCGAACTGGACGATATCGACTTTGGTCAGTACGGCGGTGGTGACACCGGTGATATCAATGCAGGTGATGCCTACTGCGTGTATGTTAACGGTGGTGACGATTACAACATTACCCCGACGTCGAGCAACGGTGGCTTCCATCTGCTGGGTAACTCCTCCGATGATGAAATCCCATACACTGTCAAATTTGCCGGTGCTGCAACAGGTGCCTCTTCAGAAAGTGCTGTGGCTTACAACTCACCCTCAGATACTTTTCAGGGCAGCAATACCCGTAACTGTGGCGCAGCCAACAATGCTTCTGTTGACGTGAGCATTTCTGAAGACGACATCAGAGCGGCGACGACTGACACTTATGCCGACACGCTGATCCTGCTGGTTAGCCCTATCTAAACGGGGACTATCCAGCCGGGAAATCAGGCAAATGAGTCTTACCATGACACACAGAGTCATTAGTCACATAAAAGGCAAGCTGGGTAAACCGGCTTGCCTTTTTCTGTCTCTGCTGCTGTTGCTGGGCTCAGGATCTGTGCAGGCGGGTTTTGCCGACTTCCTGCAGGTCGATTCCATTCCTAATGCCGATTTTGGCATCTGGACCCAGGCTGGCAATGTGTCAACACGTCTGAAAAGCTGCATTGCCTCTGCCTCGGATAATTCATCCAATCCCAGGGGCTATTTTGCCTGGAAAATGCCTTATCAGGTGAAAATCGAAAACGTTTCTGGTGAAAGTAATTTTTATCTCTACCTGAACGGCAATACCAGTAATTCAGGCAATCGCAGGCTTGGAATTTATTTTTCCCATCGGGACATCATGGATGGCGGCAGTTTTGAAGCCCTCAGTCATGACAGTTATGACACTCATGCGCATGTCGGCAATTTCAAAAACTGTGTCTCTGGGGATAATTCTGAACTGCGTATTGATATCAGCGGCGCGGAGCTAGGTGACAAAGTGTCCGGTTATTACACCGGGACTTTTCGTCTGACGGCTATCGGCGGTATCTGGGGTTACCAGACTGACAGCGTGGAATTCACTGTCAGCATCCAGATACAGGCTGGTGCAGAGGTCCGCATCAGCAATCTGGACGACATTCATTTCGGCACACATGCCGGCATGGGCAATCTGTATGCCGAAGAAAATTTCTGTATCTACAGTTCTTCCCTCTCCGGCAGCTATACACTCTCTGTCAGTTCAGTGAACCAGGACGGTGGCGGCAACTTCCATCTGGATGGGGGCAGTCTGGGACAGATCGCCTATGATCTGCGTTTTACGGATAGTGCCAGCGGTCCCGGTAATGAAGCTGTTGGTCTGGGCAGTCTGAGTGGCTTCGGAGACTCCCAGAATCAGGACTGCAATGGCGGTAATAATGCCACCCTCTCTGTTGCCATCAGTGAACAGGACTTGCAGGGGGCCAAAAGCGGAATATATGATGACTCACTGATTATTCTGGTCGAGCCCCAGTAAGGACGCCACCATGGGCCATTTCAAAATCTTTTGCCTCTCACTCGCTATCCTGCCACCAGCTTCCCTGTTGCACGCTGCCGAACAAAATGAAGGTTTGCTTGGAGAAAGCAGCCGTGGGCATATCAATCTGAGCTTTGAGGTCAACGAAAACATCGTTGCCGGATTTATAAAAAATTACCAGGAAAAACCGCGTTCAGAATTCCGCAGCCTTTTAACCAGCCAACTGGTCCAGCATATCCAGGAAAGGGCGGCAGTCAACCTGCCCTTGTGTGTGATATCGAATGGCGGCGGTTATTATGAAATCACACCCTTCGAAGCCAGCAGGGAAGAGGACAACGCACTGCATGCTGCCAACGGAGAACTGCTGCCATTTTATGTGGTGCTTGGTGAGGCTGAGGAAAATTCAGCCAAATACAAGGCCGCCACGAATGTCTGTGATGCAGATTCTGCCATTCAGGTCAGCATCAGGTTGCGTCAGGATTTCAACAGTCAGGAAATGGGTAGCATAAGAGGGAAAGTCAGGCTGCTGGTGAAATCCGAATAAGGACCCTGCAGTCGCGAGCATAACTGATGAGGCAAGCAAGCATGAAAACCAAACATGAATTTCGCATACAGTTTCTGATCGGCATCCTTGCTGTCGGCCTGCTTTATCTGAACAGTCAGGCCCAGGCCGCGCTGGTTGTTAACCGCTCGATCATCACCTTTGATGACCCGACGGTAAACCGGGAAGATGTCATCGTCATCAACAGCAGCGAGGATGAAAACCTCTTTGTTGAGGTCACTCCCTTCAGGGTTGTTAATCCGGGCACGGAAGATCAGCAGCTGGAGCCCCTGCTTGTGGATGACAATCCTGAATTCCTGGTAACGCCCAACCGTTTGATTACCGCACCGGGCGGACGATCCACTGTGCGTTTTCTGAACCTGCAGGGAGCCGGTGCCGAAGAAAGAGTCTATCGGGTCAACATGGTTCCGATTACGCCACCGCTTGAACTTGAGGGACAGAATCAGGAAACCGTGCAGTCCAGACTTGAGGTGGTGGTCGCCTATCAGGTTCTGGTGATTATTCCGCCGGAGAACCCCAGCGCCATGATGAACCTGGAGCGCGATGGTCGTGTGGCCGTATTCAGCAATACTGGCAACGCCAATTACCTGCTCACTGACGGCGAGCAATGTGACCCTTTTGATGACAACACCTGTATCGCACTGGAAGACCGACGTATTTACCCCGGTAACCGCTGGACAATCGAGCTGCCTTTTGACGGACCTTTTACCTACAAGATTCGCACCCAGGATGGTCTGGTGTCGGAATATTTCCGTTAAATCTGACAGAGCCTATGCTGCGGTAGTCGTGCAATGTCCAGAGCCATCCATCGTGTATCCGTCCTGCTGCTTGTCAGTGTGCTGCAACTGGCGAGCCCGTCGGTTGCCAGTGCAGGTACCGCTGACAGCCCCGAGACAAGAACCAGCAGCAACTGGATTCCTCCTGGTTTTGAAAACCTGAACCAGCCCCAGGTCACCGAGGTTGATATCTACTATGGTGGTTTTTACCTGACCTCAATCTTTGCCGAATTTACCGACCGTGAAGTCACTATCCTTGACCGGGAAGGACTGATTGAAAATCTGCCAGGACTGAAAGATCCCGAAGCCTTTGACCTGCTGCTGGATAAGCGATTCGATGCCCATCCCGAAGCGTTGTGTTATTCGGCGTTCCAGGTTGACTGCGGCAATCTTGAGACTGACTCGGTGGCCATGATTTTTGACCGGGCGCAGCTGCGCCTGTGGCTGTTTATTGCCCCGAGCCTGTTGCAGGAAGCGACCAGTGACCAGCTGCGTTTCCTGCCTCCCTCCGCAGCCGGCCCCTCTTTCCTGAATCAGACTGCCCTGTATTTCAGTGGCGAGGAAGCCCAGGTTGATACCTACAACCTCTACAGCAACAACATGTTTGCCTGGCGTGAAAACCGTCTGACAGTGAGCGGCAATCTGACCGATGATGACTTTGAACTGGACACCTTTGCCCTGATGCGTGAATTTCAGGGTCGCGATTACCGCCTGGGGCTGTTTCGGGAAAATGCTAACGGTTTTTCCTTCATGCCCAATGAACGATTTGTCGGCGCCTCCTTCTCAAGTTCCCTGCTGACGCGTAATGATCTCGAGCAATCCCTCGGCAACGAAATCGAAATGTTCTTCCCTACCCGCAGTCGCGTTGAAATATACCATGAAGGTCGCCTGATCAGTACTGAATACTATGATGTGGGTAACCGTTTGCTGGATACCTCTGGCCTGCCGAATGGATCCTACGATATTGAAATCCGAACCTACGATGCCACCGGCAATGTGCAAGTGGAAGAACGCTTCTTCTCCAAAACTTCCCGTATTCCTCCGGCTGATCAACCCCTGTATTTCATTCAGGCCGGTCAGTTGGATAACGAACAGGATTACATCCGGCTTTCCCGCACCGGAAATGATTACTTCATTCGTGCCGGATACAGCAAACGCCTGAGTCAGACCATCGGGGGCAACCTGGGATTTTCCTACATTGATGATTCCGGCATGATGGAAACCGGTCTGTTCAAGCAGGGCCGTCAATATGAAGCTCAGGCCAATCTGGCGCTGGAAGACACCGGCACCACAGGACTGGATCTGCGTTTTCGTTATCGGCATGAAAAATTCAACCTGACCATGAATATACGGCAGGTGCTGGATGGTCTGGAGGAAAGCCAGGTCGGTCAGGAGTACCAGCAGATCAACAGCATGCTCGAAATTCCGCTGAGTACGGGTTATCTGGGCTTTTTCTACCGGGATGTCAAAAGACCCTTCAGCGAGGGCAGTGACAACAGTGGTCTGCGTTACCGCAGCCGTACCCGCGATTTCCTGTCCGGTACCCTGAACAGCACTTTCGAGTTATCCAATAACAATGAAGAAATCCTGGCACTGTTTTCCTTTTCCTATCAGTTGCAGGGTAACAGCAATATCACCACCTATACGCCAAAAGCAGCCTATGCCAATAACAGCAGCAATTACGAATCCGGTCTTTATGGCTCCTACGAGAACCGCTGGTATACAGGTCAACGCAGCGGCAGTGAATACCAGTATGGCATCCGTGCCGATTACGACGTGCAGAAAAGCCTCGAAGCCCGTTTTGAATCCGATACCCAGCTTGGCTCCTCTGATCTGATGGCGTATTACAATGCGGATACGGAAAATACCGAAATCAGCGGCCGTCTCAGCACCAGTTTTGCCAGCGACGGGCAGCGCGGTGCATTTGGCGGCAAGCGCCGTTCCGAGAGCGCCTTTCTGATCCGGGTTGAAGGCGATCCCGAATCCACCGCCCGTTTCAATGTACTGGTTAATGGCACAGTCCGTGGACAGACCCGACCGGGGCAGACCCTTCTGGTGCCGGTCTCTCCCTATGAAACCTACGAGGTGGAATTGCAGTCAGTCGGTGATACGCTGGTCAATCTGGATAGGCGCAGCTATCGCGAAACGGTTTACCCCGGCAATGTTGTCAACCTCAACTGGACTACCCGGACCATTAATATTGCCCTCGGTCGACTGCTAGATACTCGGGGCAATCCCATCGACAACGCCGTGATTCAGAATGCTGTCGGCCTGGCGATGACTGACAGCAATGGTTATTTTCAGGCCGAAATTGATCACAGTGTGAAATCCTTTGAGGTCCTGAAAGGTTCACAGTCCTGTCAGGCAAGCTTTGAGAATCCGCAGATTAATGAGATGGTGCTGAGCCTGGGCACCCTGGAGTGTCGTTAATCAGCAGCTGGCCTGGGGGCCTGGAGTTGCCTGCTGATCGTCGCAATCAGCTTGTCAAAGGTAAAAGGCTTGCTGAGAAAATCATTCATCCCGACTTTCTCACATTTTTCGCGGGTATCCTGCTGCACATCAGCCGTCAGGGCAATGATGGGAATAGCATGATAGGGAGTGTCTGACAGCTGACGGATGGCAGCAGTGGCTTCGAAACCATCCATCACCGGCATCTGGCAATCCATCAGAATCAGGTCATAGGGCTTTTCAGCCAGCAGGGTCAGCACCTGCTGGCCATCTTCGGCAATATCAACCTCGGCGCCGATTTTTTCCAGCATGGCTTTGCTGACACGCTGGTTGGCCTTGTTGTCTTCAGCGAGCAGGACTCGCGCACTGATTGAATCCATCATCGACAATCGTCAACTGCAATCAGAATCAGGCCGAGCTGGTTGCAGCTCGCAGGGGCACCTTCGCCTGACGGGTCGTTTTGAAGATTTTTTCACCAAAGACCAGCATGCAGGGGGTAAACACCAGCGTCAGCATGGTCGCAAAAAACAGTCCCCCGGCAATTGCGGTGGACAGCTGTACCCACATCTGGGTAGACGGACCGCCGACAATGATTTCCTGTTCAATGATGTTGATACTGACAGCAAACACCATCGGAATAAGGCCCAGGATGGTGGTGGTTGAAGTCAGCAGCACCGGACGCAGACGCTGGGCAGCTGTTTCCAGCACAGCATCTACAACCGACAGGTCAGTATCCCGTCTGATCTCATTATAGGTATCAATCAGCACAATGTTGTTA
>CAZKJY010000073.1:0-7953 GCA_964553165.1 uncultured Enterobacteriaceae bacterium | reverse complement strand
TGGTAACGGTTAGTAAAGGGTTATAAGCCCGTCGGGCTCGACTCTTTATAAACCCAGGAAGGTCGTAGGTTCCTTTCCTGCCCCCGCTACCAAATTGCTTGGTAGAGAATAGGTGGTAACGGTTAGTAAAGGGTTATAAGCCCGTCGGGCTCGACTCTTTATAAACCCGGGAAGGTCGTAGGATCCTTTCCTGTCCCCGCTACCAAATTCGCCAGAAGCCCCGTCAGGGGCTTTTTGTTAGGCGGTAACGATAGAATGTTTGAGTGGGCCCTGTGCCCACTTTTTGTTTCAGTTGCAAGGTACTAGCGATGACCAATACAGAGTCACTTTTGACCGCCTTGCTTGAGCCCTTGATTGAAGCAATGGGCTACCGACTCTGGGGCCTGGAATATATCGGGCAGGGCAGGCACAGCTTATTGCGCGTCTATCTGGACAAGGAAGGCGGTGTCAATATTGAGGATTGTGCCCAGGTCAGCAGACAGGTCAGCAGTCTGCTGGATGTGGAAGATCCGATCAGTGGTGAATATACCCTGGAGGTCTCTTCACCGGGTCTGGATCGCGGACTGTTCAAATTGCAGCAGTTCCTGGACTATGCCGGTCATCACGCCAAGGTTCGACTGGCCAGAAGCTTTGAAGGCAAGCGGAATTTTAGCGGACAGATTAAAAATGTAGTTGATGATGAAGTGGTGTTAATCATAGGTAATGAGGAGATCACTTTGCCCTATGAATTAATCGAAAAAGCCAATTTGGTTTCGCAAATGTGAAGGTAGCAATATCATGGCAAACAAAGATATTTTGATGGTGGCGGATGCTGTCTCTAATGAAAAAGGTGTTTCCAGAGATGTCATCTTTTCTGCTATTGAAGCAGCACTGGCAACAGCAACAAAGAAACGCTACGTTGATGAAGAAGCTGAGTGTGAAGTAACAATTGACCGCGATACAGGCGATTATGAGACCTATCGCGTCTGGACAGTTGTTTCAGATGATGAGCTGGCCATTCTTGGATCCCAGTTCACCCTGGAAGAAGCCCATGAAAAAGACCCGAATCTGCAACCCGGTGATATCTGGAAAGAAAAGGTTGAAAACGTTGAATTTGGTCGCATCGCTGCACAAACCGCGAAACAGGTCATCGTTCAGAAGGTCCGTGAAGCTGAACGGGAAATAGTCATCAATGACTATGCGGATAAAGTGGGTGAACTGGTCAATGGCACGGTCAAAAAAGTAACCCGTGATAACATCATTGTTGATCTGGGTAATAATGCAGAAGGCCTCTTGCCTCGCGAAAACCTGATTCCCCGCGAAACTTTCCGAATCAATGACCGTCTGCGCGCCCTGTTGCTGGAAGTCAGGGAAGAAGCTCGTGGTCCTCAGTTGCTCCTGAGCCGCACAGCCCCTGAAATGCTGACCGAACTGTTCAAAATTGAAGTGCCGGAAATTTCAGAAGAAATTATTGAGATAAAAGCAGCAGCCCGTGATCCGGGTTCGCGTGCCAAGCTCTCCGTGAAAACCAATGATGGCCGTATTGATCCGGTAGGTGCCTGTGTCGGGATGCGTGGTTCCAGGGTGCAGGTGGTTTCCAACGAACTTGCCAATGAGCGCATCGACATTATTCTGTGGGATGACAACCCTGCCCAGATGGTCATAAACGCCATGGCGCCGGCCCAGGTTGAATCCATTGTGGTTGATGAAGAAGCACATACCATGGATGTCGCCGTGGCTGAAGATAACCTGGCGCAGGCCATTGGCCGTAATGGTCAGAACGTCAGACTCTGCAGCGAACTGACCGGTTGGACAATCAATGTCATGAGTGTCGAGCAGGCTGCTGAGAAACTGCAGGAAGAATCAGCCGGTACCGTATCAACCTTTATGGAAGCCCTGGATGTGGATGAAGATGTTGCCGAAATTCTGGTGTCAGAAGGGTTCGCGTCGCTGGAAGAAATTGCCTATGTGCCGCTGGAAGAGATCGCTGAAATTCAGGATTTCGATGAAGAAATCGCCAATGAGTTACGTGCGCGTGCCAAGGATGCCCTGCTGACCCGTGCAATTGCCACAGAAGAAGAACTGAACAAGGCTGGTATCAAGGATGACTTGCTGAACATGGAGGGGATGGATAATGAGCTGGCCATGAGCCTGGCCAAAATGGATGTGAAGTCCATGGAGGACCTTGCTGAGCTGTCCATCGATGAACTAATGGAAATCAAAGGTATGACTGAAGAGCGTGCAGGAGAGTTGATCATGACTGCCCGTGCGCCCTGGTTCGAAGAAGAATAAACAGAAGAAAAACAAAAGAACCGACAGTTTTACCAGAAGTAAAAACGTAAATAGAGGAACCAAATGGCTGATTTAACCATAGCTGAACTTGCCAAACTGGTTGGTGTGGATGAAGCGCGCTTACTTGAACAGATCAAGGAAGCGGGCCTGCCCCAGACCAAAGCCAGTGACTCTATTTCCAACGATGAAAAAACCAAACTGCTCATGTCACTGAAAGGCAAGCACGGTGATGACAGTGCCAGCAGCCCACGCCGGATTACCCTGAAGCGTAAAACCATCGGTACCCTGAAAAGTGCGGATAACCAGGGGCGCAGCAAGTCCGTAAATGTTGAAGTAAGAAAAAAACGCACTTATGTAAAACGCAGTGTGGAAGAGGCCAAGCTGGAAGCCGAGAAGGCGCGTCAGGAAGAGGAAAAGGCCCGACGAGAGGCGGAAGAAGCCGCCAGTAAAGCCAAAGCGGAAGCAGCTGCACAGAAAAAAGCAGCCACACCAGGAGACAAGCCAGTGCTTGATGCTGTTGCTGGTGTTGAGGCAGTGGAAGTAGCTGATGAGGCAAAATCAGAAGCACGCAGGGACTTCAAAAAAGGCACGCTGAAGAAAGAAAACTTCCGTCAGGTTGAAGAGGAAGAGCGCAAGAAGGGTGGTGCCAGACGCAGGGCAGGTGCTGCAGAAGACAGAAAATACAACAAAATCCGAACCACGGATGATTTTATCCTCGATGGTGATGAGGACTTCGGCGGCGGACGCCGCCGTGGTGGGCGTAAGCTCAGTCATGGCCAGAAAGAGCACAAGTTTGAGAAACCTACCGAGTTCATCTCGCGGGAAATTTCAGTCCCCGAAGCGATTACCGTGTCCGATCTTGCCCAGCGCATGTCAGTCAAAGGTGCTGAACTGGTCAAGGCGCTGATGAACATGGGTGTGATGGCGACTGTGAATCAGGTGCTGGACCAGGATACCTCGATTCTGCTGGTGGAAGAGCTGGGCCATAAAGCCAAACCGATTTCTGATGACAAGATTGAGGAAGACCTGGTCGAGTATGTCAAATACGATGGGGAAGAATTACCCCGTGCGCCAGTCATTACGGTCATGGGTCACGTTGACCATGGTAAAACCTCGTTGCTGGATTACATCCGTAAATCCTCAGTGACTGAGGGTGAAGCCGGCGGAATCACCCAGCATATTGGTGCCTACCATGTAGAGACCGAACACGGCATGCTGACTTTTCTGGATACTCCGGGCCACGCGGCATTCAGTTCCATGCGTTCACGAGGGGCCCAGGCCACTGATATCGTGATTCTGGTCGTCGCTGCTGACGATGGCGTCAAGCCACAGACGGAAGAGGCCATTCAGCATGCACAGGCAGCGGAAGTCCCGATCGTTGTGGCAATCAACAAAATTGACAAGGAAGGTGCGGATGTCGATCGCATCAAGAACGAACTTTCTGCCAAGGGTCTGGCTCCCGAAGAGTGGGGTGGTGATACCCAGTACGTGGAAGTCTCCGCGCTGACAGGGCAGGGTATTCCCGAGCTGCTGGATTCCGTCCTGCTGCAGGCCGAGCTGCTTGAATTGAAGGCAGTGGTCGACGGGCCGGGGAAAGGTGTTGTGATCGAATCAAGTCTCGAGAAAGGTCGTGGTGCTGTAGCAACGGTACTAGTTCAGCATGGCACCCTGAAAGTCGGTGATAACCTGCTTGTAGGGCACGAATATGGACGTGTGCGTGCGATGTTGGATGAAAATGGCAAGCAGGTTAAGAGTGCCGGTCCGTCCATCCCGGTAGAAATACTTGGACTCAATGGTACGCCTGATGCCGGTGATGAGTTTGTGGTCGTGGAAGATGAGAGACGTGCAAAAGAAGTTGCCGAATTCCGCCGCAACAAACATCGCGAAAATCAGATCGCCAAACAGCAGATTGCCAAAATGGAAGGCATGTTTGCCACAATGGGTGGTGAAAAAGTCAAAGTTCTCAATATTGTGCTGAAAACGGATGTACGCGGATCCCTTGAAGCGATCAGCTCAGCATTGACAGCACTGGGCACGGATGAGGTTTCGGTCAATATCGTTGCCTCAGGTGTGGGCGGAATTTCGGAGACTGATGCGCAGCTGGCGCAAACATCCAACGCAACCATTATCGGCTTTAACGTTCGTGCCGATAAGGCAGCCAAGACACTGGTCGAAAATGAAGGCCTGGAGCTGCGCTATTACAGCGTCATCTACAACCTCATTGATGATGTGAAGGCTGTCATGAGCGGCTTGCTTGCGCCAGACCTGCAGGAAGAAATTCTTGGCGTTGCCGAAGTGCGTGAAATTTTCAAATCACCAAAATTCGGCGATATTGCCGGCTGTATGGTGATCGAAGGCATTGTCTATCGTAATAAACCGATCCGGGTGCTCAGGGATGATGTTGTGATTTATGAAGGTGAACTCGAGTCACTGCGTCGATTCAAGGATGAAGCAACTGAAGTACGTAATGGGATGGAGTGCGGCATTGGCGTGAAGAATTACACGGATGTGCGCGTAGGCGACAAGATAGAAGTCTATGAAACAAAAGAAGTCGCCAGAAGTTTATAAAAGCTATTGCGCTTGTAACTTCTTCGTTGCAGCTTAAATTTAATTCAGTCATTTAGTGGTATCTAAAATCCTTCATTAAATTTAAGCTGCGCCTCGAATTTACTTCGCTCATAACGCTTTTTAGGAATAAGTAAATTTTTGCGACCTTCCTAAAACCGTGGTACCTCACTCATAACTCTTCTCGATGTGTTATAAACATAAGTAAATTTTCTTAAATCTTATTAGCTTCTCTGCCATGCCTCGAACCTCCAGCCGTAATGACAAAATTGTTGATCTTCTGAAGAAGGAGCTGGCGCTGCTGATTCAGACGGAAATACGTGATCCGCGGGTGGGGATGGTGTCGGTGACCGGCGCCAAGGTCAGCCGGGATCTGGCTCATGCGGATGTGTATGTGACGTTTCTGGGCAAAAATTCAGCAGATGAAATTGAAGAGAGTCTGAAGGCGCTGAACAGTGCTGCCGGCTATTTGCGCTCCTTGCTGGCCAAGAACATCAATCTTCGCAGTACCCCGAAATTGCGATTTATCTTTGATGACAGTTCTATTCGCGGCAATTACCTCTCCCGCCTGATTGATGAAGCGGTTGCCAGCGATAAAAAGAAGTAGGCAGTTCAGACATGGCAAAACGACGCGGCAGAAACATATCCGGCATTCTGGTGCTGGATAAGGCTGAAGGGGAAAGTTCCAATCGGGCACTGCAGCAGGTAAAACGTCTGTTCCAGGCGGATAAGGCCGGCCATACTGGCAGTCTGGATCCGCTGGCCACGGGTGTGCTGCCGCTGTGTTTTGGCGAGGCGACCAAAATTTCCCAGTTCCTGCTGGATTCAGACAAGGCCTACCGGGCGACCATTAAGCTCGGCATCAAAACAGACAGCGGAGATTCCCAGGGACAAATCATCGCCGAGCAGGATGCCTCAGCAATTGACCAGGTCCGCCTGGAGCAGGCGCTGGCAAAGTTTCGCGGTGAGATTGAGCAGATTCCCTCCATGTATTCCGCCCTCAAACACGAGGGCGTACCGCTCTACAAACTGGCCCGTCAGGGCAAGAGCATTGAGCGTAAAAAACGCCGGGTGACTATTTCCCGACTGGATCTCATCGCCTTTCAGGATGCCAGCCTTATCGTGGATATCGCCTGCAGTAAGGGCACCTATGTACGAACCCTGGCTGACGATCTGGGTGATGTGCTTGGTGTGGGGGCCCATGTCTCAGCCCTGCGCCGAACCAAAGCCGGCCCCTTTGAGCTGGCAGCGGCACATACACTAAAGGCACTGCAGGCCTGTTTTGAGGCTGAAGGATTTAGTGGCATTGATGCTTTGCTGCAGCCAGCCGAACTGGCCGTTCAGGCCTTGCCTGAGGTCAGGCTGCCAGCTCTGAGTGCCGATTATGTTCAGCAGGGTCAGGCTGTGATCGCCCGCCATGCCCCAACGCAGGGCCTGGTCAGGCTTTACCGGGAACATGCATTTATCGGCATTGGGGAAATCCTTGAGGATGGCCGGGTCGCCCCTAAGCGTCTCTTTGTCAGCTGAGCAGTTGCCCGAAAGTCTCCCCAGGACGGTTCACAGAATACGGTGTCTGTCTGGAGATTCTTTCTGAGCTGGTGTAATTTTAGCCTTCGTGACCCAGGTTTCCGGTTTCCCGGATAAATTCAAACAAGAGAGAAGACTATGTGTGATTTGAAAACAGTTGTAGATACTGAAGAATATCTGAAATTGAACCGACGCCAGTTTGGCAAGGCCACAGCAGCGGCCGGGCTGTCCATGGTGTTGCCGCCAGTTGCTAATGCCCAGGATCTGACGGAATCCTACCATGACATTGAAACACCTGACGGTGTGGCAGATGCCTTTTTTGTCCGTCCTGCGACGGGTCAGCATCCTGCTGTGCTGATCTGGCCTGATATTCTGGGACTGCGTCCAGCCTTTGAAATGATGGCAAGACGGCTGGCTCAATCGGGCTATTCGGTGCTGGTGCCCAATCCCTTTTATCGTGGTCAGCGGGCACCTGTGGTTGCTCCTGGCGCAAGTTTCCAGGATCCTGCGGTGAGAGAAGTGGTATTCCCCCTGGCAGGCATGCTGAACGCAGAGACCCACTTCACGGACGCCAGAGCCTTTATCGGGTTTCTGGATGCCCAGGATTCCGTAGACAGTTCAAAAGGCATGGGAACAACCGGTTACTGCATGGGTGGTCCAATGGTCATGCGCACCATGGCTGCCAGTGACCGCATGAAAGCAGGCGGTACTTTCCATGGTGGTGGTCTTGCGACAGATGCAGAAAACAGTCCGCATCTGCTGATTCCACAAATGGAAGGAGCCAGCATGCTGATCTGTGTTGCCCAGAATGATGATGAGGCCGACCCGAATGTAAAAAACATCCTGCGTGATGCCTTTGCAGCCAATAACATCCCGGCTGAAATCGAAGTCTATCCCGCCCAGCATGGCTGGTGTCCGCCAGACATGCCGGTTTATGACGAAACTCAGGCCGAACGTGCCTGGGCCCGGCTGTTGAACCTTCTGGGTACTGCCCTGGCGTAAAGTCAGTTCACTTCTCCACTGGCAGGGGCGGGTGAATACCTGGCCCTGCCAGCTTTTCCAGTCAAAGGTAAGTGCTTAAAAACAAAGGCCTTCATGGCCAAAATGAGTGTATCCAGGGCTGATTTGTGCTATTGTTCGCCTCCCCGTCACCGATGGGGTATGGAGCACTCCAGTTAACTATCAATATGCATGGTTACACTGGCTGAAACGGACTTCTCTCAATTAACGCATATTCACAGGAGATCATTATGGCTTTATCAGCTGATCAGAAAGCGGAAGTCATCCGTGACTTTGCCCTGGCAGAAGGTGATACGGGTTCACCGGAAGTACAGGTTGCATTATTAACCAATAACATCAATCACTTACAAGATCATTTCAAAGAGCATAAGGCTGACCATCATTCCCGTCGCGGACTGATTCGTATGGTCAATACCCGCCGTAAGCTGCTTGATTATCTCAAACGAAAAGACCTGGAGCGCTACAGCAGTCTGATTAAACGACTGGGCTTGCGTCGCTAGTCTTGTCTTCACATCTGGCCTGGTTGGCGTGGGGCTGACCAGGTTCGTAGGTTAGGAAAAGAAAATATGC
>CAZKJY010000072.1:0-8037 GCA_964553165.1 uncultured Enterobacteriaceae bacterium | reverse complement strand
GGGAACAGCTTCGCGCTTTGATTTGCCTTCAATGACAAAAACCGGATAAATCAGGTCGTTGGGACTTAATACATTTTCCTGCATCAGGCGTCTGCTGAATGCATCCTTGCGCATGCGGCGCATGCGGGTGCCGGGATATCGTCTCGTATAGTTAGTACCCAAAATCATCTCCACAACAAAAAATATGACACAATAAATTGCTGTATCTTAGTAACATTTGCCGAAGAACCTGCTCTGTAGGGAACAGTTGTCTGTAATTATCGCACATAAGGCACTAAATGAATAAAAAACAAACAGGCCTGCTGGCAGTTTTTGCGCTTGTCGTGGGCTGCTTTTTTCTGTTTGACCTTGGTGCCTATCTTGACCTGGCTTATTTCCAGCAGCAGCGCGAAATTCTGCTGGAATATAAAACGACCAATTTTATCCTCAGCAGCGCCGCCTACTTTTTGCTGTATATATTTATAACGGCTTTCTCCTTGCCCGCAGCAGCCATAGTCACGGTAGCAGGAGGAGCAATATTTGGTTTCTGGTGGGGCGTACTGATGGTTTCATTTGCCAGCTCCATTGGTGCCAGCCTGGCATTTCTGATGGCAAGAACGGTACTGCATGACTGGGTGCAGGGGAAATACGGACACCGCCTGAAAGCCATCAATGAAGGCATAGAAAAGGACGGAATCTTCTACCTGTTTACGCTACGGCTGATTCCTGTCTTTCCCTTTTTTCTGGTCAACGTGCTGATGGCAATGACACCAATTCGGCTGCGTGATTTTTACTGGGTCAGTCAGCTTGGTATGTTGCTGGGAACTGCCCTCTACGTTGAGGTTGGCGTACAGCTTGGCATGGCTGAAAGCCTTCCTGCCGTGTTCAGTGCCGGCATGATACGTGTACTGATTCTGCTTGCTGTGTTTCCATGGCTATCAAAGGCGTTTATCAGCTGGTTACAAAAGCGCAGAGTGTTGAGACAGTTCCCCAGACCAAAACAGTTCGAGGCCAACCTTGTGGTTATCGGCGCGGGGTCAGCCGGGCTGGTAAGTTCCTATATAGCCGCGCTGACGAAAGCCAAAGTCATTCTGATAGAAAAAGACAGGATGGGTGGAGATTGTCTCAATACAGGATGTGTTCCCAGCAAGGCACTTATTCGTAGAGCCAGCGTAAAACATCTGCTGGGAAGGGCAGCAGAGTTTGGCATAGAGGCGACCAGTACCGGTATTGATTTCAAAAAAATCATGCAGGGAATTCAGAACAGCATTAGCGAAATTGCGCCCCATGATTCCATTGAGAGATACATGAGGCTCGGCGTTGAATGTATTCAGGGGGAAGCCAGAATTATTTCTCCCTTTATCGTTCAGGTTGGCGACCGTGAAATTACAACCAGACAGATCATTGTTGCCACAGGGGCGAGACCCCTTGTGCCGGATATTCCGGGTTTAAATGAAATAAAATATGTGACATCTGATACTGTCTGGAATCTTGATGAGCTTCCCAGTCGCCTGTTGGTGCTTGGTGCCGGGCCGATAGGTTGCGAGCTGGCACAGGCATTTGCCCGACTGGGATCAGAAGTCTGTCTTGTCGACAGAGGAGCTTTGCCCCTTCCCCGTGAAGATGAAGATGCCTCCAGAGCGGTACTGGATCAATTTAATAAGGATGGTATTAAATTCCTGCCTAACAGTGACCTGCTTCGGTTTGTGCATGAGGACGGGAATAGTCGCGCCCTTATACTTAATGGCGAGGTGCAGCTTAGCATTGAATTTGATGTTGTGTTGCTGGCGCTTGGGCGAAAACCAAATGTGGAAAATCTGGGACTCGAAAAACTGGGCATTGAAACAAGCGAACAGGGAACGATCAGGGTCAATCAGTATCTGAGAACCAGCATCCCAAACATCTATGCCTGTGGTGATGTTGCAGGTCCCTTTCAATTCACGCATATGGCAGCCCATCAGGCCTGGTATGCTTCCATCAACAGTCTTTTTTCCGGAATAAAAAAATTCAAAGTTGATTATTCGGTAGTGCCCTGGACCACCTTTACTGACCCCGAAGTTGCCAGGGTGGGTTTGAGTGAAAAGGAAGCAAGACAAAAGGGCTATGACGTTGAAGTAACCAAATATGCGATAGAGGATCTTGACCGCGCCATCGTAGAGCATGAAAACAAAGGCTATGTAAAAGTCATCACCAGAAAAAACAAAGACAGCATTTTAGGAGTTTGTATAGTGGGCTATCATGCGTCTGAGTTAATTGCTGAATTTATTCTGGCCATGAAACATGGGCTTGGCCTGAAAGCCATACTGAATACAATTCACATCTATCCGACCATGTCGGAGAGTAATAAATATGTTGCAGGTGAATGGCGTAAAGCCCATGCCCCTGAATGGCTGTATCCGCTGTTGGAAAAATTTCATCGCTGGCGCAGAAAATAAACTTTATTTTAAAGAGGATAGAGAAGTGAGCATTGAAGAAAAAGTTTCAGAACGATATGCGGGTGGAGCCAGAGAGGTAGAGGCAAGCCTTTGTTGTCCGGTTGACTATGATGCAGAACTGTTAAAGCTTTTACCGCAGGAAATTATCGATAAGGATTATGGCTGTGGTGACCCATCCCGTTATGTCCAGGAGGGAGATTGCGTTCTGGATCTTGGTAGTGGTGGTGGAAAAATCTGTTATATGGCAGCGCAGCTGGTGGGGGCAAAAGGGTCAGTGATTGGTATCGACATGACCGACGAAATGCTGGCACTGGCAAGAAAATATCAACCGGAAATGGCGGAAAAACTTGGCAGCGACCGGGTGGATTTTCGCAAGGGTTACATCCAGGATCTCGCTCTTGATCTGCAGGCTTTAGAAGAGTTTAAAAATGGCAGTCCGGGCAAGTCTGAGCTTGAATCCTGGATGCAGAAACAGAAAAACGAGAACCCCCTGGTATCATCAGGCAGTGTTGATCTGGTGGTATCAAATTGTGTACTTAACCTGGTTGCCCAGGAAAGTCGAAAGAACATGATCGCCGAAATTTTCCGTGTATTGAAACCCGGTGGACGAATCGCCATTTCAGATATTGTCAGCGACGCACCTGTGCCTCAACATTTACAGGATGATCCGCGGTTATGGAGTGGTTGCATTTCAGGGGCTTACCAGGAGCAGGCTTTCCTGGAAGCATTTACTGAAGCCGGTTTTGTTGCGGTTGGTTTTGACAAGTGGGATGAAACACCCTGGCAGGAGCTTGAAGGGATTGAGTTCCGCTCAGTCACCGTTACTGCCATCAAGCCAATACTGGATTCAAGTTCTGAAACGATTCATGAAGTCGTTTATAGAGGGCCTTACACCGAGGTCCGTGATGATCTGGGAAATATTTATCTACGTGGCAAGCGAACCAAGGTTAACGAGGCGACTTACCAGGTTCTGCTTGCAGGACCATTCGCGGATGACTTTGCTGGTCTGAAAAAAGTAACTTCCTGTTGTGCGCCGGCTAAAAAGCCATGCTGCTAGGTTTGCGCAGCGCCTGATAGACACAAAGACAGCCCATCAGGACAAAGCCGAACAGGCTCCATTCCGGGATGCTCATGCCAATGACCGGATCCTGCCAGACGACTTCCGCACAATTGCCGTCGCCAGAAAGCATGGCTGTCAGCACCTCGGCAAGTGGAAAGACTTCAATCATATAGCTGAGGCTGGGGCCGCAGGCAGGTACCTGATCAGCAGGAAGATGCTGCAGGTAGATCTGGCGGATTGCGAACCCGCCGCCGCCGAAAGCGAATGCCGCACAGAGAAAGCCATAAACCATTTTGCCGGTTCTTGCGGGGTTGTGGGCAAATGCCAGCAGGGCTGTCAGGCCGGTGAAGGCAAAAAATACGCGCTGCGTCATGCAAAGCGGACAGGGCTCCAGGCCCATGACGTTTTCCATATACATGGCGATGCCCAGCAGGGCCAGGCAGAACAAAAAGATGTACAGATAAATCAGTCTTGTCCGCAGCAGGGGGTGTTCAAATATTGTCATTGTAATTTTTTGTTGAAAATGAAGAATCAGGGGATTCTAAACCAGACAGACGGTAAAAGGTATGCCTAGGACTGATTGGCCTCGACCAGAAAATCCTCAAAACTTATCGAATCCGATTTCTCAATGGCCAGCCGATCCTGGTTCGACTGCTCTGTAATTCGTTTGAATTCGGCCAGTGTTTCAGGCGGCAGAGCCTGTTTAAAATGTTCCTGATGTTGTTTTGATAACTGCATTGCAAACGGAAAGTAGGAAAGTTCCTGTTGCTTCATTATCGAAAGCACCTGAGCAGAAGGGGTTAATTCCGGATTCTCAACTTTGGCTAGCTGTGCCGCCACAGCGCCAGCATAAAGTGAATCATGGTTATTACGATCCAGTAATTGTGCTACCTGCAGGCTTTCCTGCAAAATTTCATTCGCCCAGTCCCGCAGGGCTATGGTTTCACTGTTCTGGGATAATTGCAGACCCGGTTTACGCCCCATGGTAACCGCAGCACCGAAATTTTGCTGAATTTCACGGTATTCCTCTTCAGAGGATGGCGGGCTCTTGCGCAACAGACAAAAAATCAGAAAGGCATTCAAGAAGTATATCTGGGTCTGGTCGATACCCACAGGCAGGAATGGATTGAGATCCAGACAGCGGACTTCTATGTATTCAACACCGCCCTCCAGCAGGCTGTGAATTGGCCGTTCACCGCTTTTGCTGACACGCTTAGGGCGTATCGTGGTATAGAACTCATTTTCAATCTGCAGAATGTTGCTGTTGATCTGCTGATGATCCTCACCCCTGCTGTCGAAAGCTTGATAGGGCGGGTAGGGCGTATTAATTGCGTTGCGTAATCCTGCGACATACTCATCCAGCGAATTGTAACTTATGACCAGGCTGGACTGGGCCACACTGGTGTAACCCAGGTCGCCCATGCGTAAGGACGTACCAAAAGGCATGTGATAGGTGTAATCATCAAATGGAGTCAGGTCGTGATCGGACCTGTGCCGCAGAAAGCTTTTACAGACTGCGGGCGAAGCGCCAAACAGATACACCAGTAACCAGGAGTATCGCCTGAAGTTTCTGATCAGTTTGAAATACTGGTCAGTTTTAAAGTCCTGAAAGTTTTCGTCAGACCCGAGTAATTCCTGGTAAAGACGCCAGAAATCATCAGGCAGGGAAAAATTGAAATGAATGCCGGCAATGGTTTGCATGGCTCGTGTGTAACGGTGGCCAAGTCCGCGACGGTAAAGGGTCTTCAGTTTTCCGATATTTGAGGAACCATACTGTGCCAGGGGTATTTTTTCGTCCTCATCGATGATGCAGGGCATGCTGGATGTCCACAAAAGTTCATCTTCAGGCAGCTGACTGTAAACAAAGCTGTGAATATCCTGCAGATAGGAGAGACTGGCAGATGGGTCAGTAAACGTCGGCGTAATGAATTCAATGAGGGCTTCAGAAAAGTCTGTGGTTATGAACTCATGGGTCAACGGAGAACCCAAACCCTGGGGATGCGGGCTCAGGGCAATATGGCCATTGCGGTTAATGCGCAGACTTTCTTTTTCAATACCATGAGTTATCGAATCAAGGCATTGAATTTCATCTTTATTTTGCAGTGCCCGAAGGATGTGCTGTAGCTGATCACTCACCCGGCTTGTGTCCTGCTGATTCCCCAAAGCGCAGCATTATGCCACAGGAACCAGAATCAGGTAATGAAATTTACTGTTCGCCAAATCCCTGCTTGAAACGGTGAATCTGACGTCTGTCCTTTTTGCCAGGACGCTTGTCTGGATGGGGGTTGGAGTCGCGAAAAGCTTTTCTTTGAGCAGCCTGCAAAAGTCGTTTTTCCAGGCTCTCCTGGCTTTCTTCATAGAGCGCAGCGGCCTGTGTTGCGCCCTGTCTTTTGTCCGACAAGGCTTTCACGGTGACCTGTTTCTCATCCCAACCCTGACGGATAGTCAGCTCATCGCTTATCTGTATTTCCTTGCTGCTTTTACAGCGCGCTCCATTGCAGTGAACCTTGCCACCTTCTATGGCCTGTTTGGCAAGGCTCCGGGTTTTAAAGAAGCGGGCTGCCCATAACCACTTATCCAGTCTGAGTTTTGACTGAACGGAGTTTGAATGTTTGCTATCCATGTTTGGCATAGGCTTTCGCTGGGAGCATTAATTCATCAAAGTCATGAATGGCCAGATAACTTCCTTTGGGATTCGGTTGCATGGTGGTATCGGGATGCAGGATTTGTAATAAATAGCCCACGCCTTCCGCTTGTGCTCTAGAAAGGACCGGAGCACTGTCATCAATAAAAAGACAACGGGAAAAATCCAGATTTTCACGCTGTTTCAGTTTCAGCCAGAAGCCCTCATTTTCTTTTGCCAGTGAAAATTCATGGGAGCTGATCAGTTTGTCCAGGTATTTGTGCAGGCCGGAACTGGCAATTTTGACTTCAAGTGCTTTGGGATGAGCATTGGTCACCAGGATGCAATGTTTGTTCATCGACCGTAAAAATTTTAAAAATTGCAGGGTATGAGGACGATACCGGACATGTTCGCTGACCTCCCGTTTAATACGTTCGATATCAAGTTGAAGGTGATCTGACCAGTAATCGACACAATACCATTCCAGACTCCCATAAAGTGATTCTGAAAATGCCTCCAGTTTTGCTTTTGCAATTTCCAGGGAGAGTGAATGTTGCCGGGCATATTCTTTCGGTAAGTGTTCACGCCAGAAAAAATTGTCAAAGGACAGGTCCAGCAGGGTGCCGTCCATGTCCAGTAAGACAGTATCTATTTGATTCCAATTGACCATTTACTTAAGCAAATATGACTGACTTGGCTATAATAGGCTGATTGATTGATAGATTATAGCAGTTGGAGCCCCGGTTAATATGACTCAGGCTGAATTATTAAACAGCATCGAGGAGATCAGTAAAAAAGCCGGCAAGGTCATCCTGGAAGTCTATAACCGGGACGCAGAGCTGGCTGTAAGCTCCAAGACTGATGACTCCCCCTTAACTGAAGCCGATCTTGCTGCCCATAATCTGATTGTTAAGGAGCTTAAGCAGCTCACGCCGGATATTCCTGTGCTGTCTGAAGAATCAGCACAAATCAGCTGGAAAAAAAGGCAGGAATGGTCACGCTACTGGCTGGTAGATCCGCTGGACGGAACCAGGGAGTTTATAAACAGAAATGGGGAATTCACGGTCAATATTGCGCTCATTGATAAGCATTGCCCGGTGCTTGGGGTGGTCTATGTCCCGGTGCAAAAGATACTTTATTCCGGTCATGTTGATCTGGGTGCCTTCAAGGAATCAGAAAATTCCAAAGTCGGCATCCAGGTACGAAAGACTGAACAGGGCAAACCTCTGAAGGTTGTTGCCAGCAGAAGCCACCGGGGTGATGAACTTGATAACTGGCTGGACAGAGTCGGAAAGGTATTCCCGCAAGTGGAGTTGGTCAGTATGGGCAGTTCACTTAAAATCTGCCTGGTCGCTGAGGGGGTAGCGGATATTTACCCAAGACTGGCTCTGACGTCTGAATGGGATACTGCCGCAGCTCAGGCCATACTGGAAGCGGCGGGGGGAGTCCTGAAGGATGTAGACTTTAATATATATCGTTATAATTTAAAGGAAAATATTCTAAACCCTTATTTCTTTGCAATCGGAGATAAGCAATTTAACTGGCAAGCCCTTTAAATGAAGGGGTACAGCCTTTACCGGTTTGATATAAAAACGTAACATGAGCGCCATGAAACAAAAAAGCGTTACCCGTACTTCCAGTGCCCGCATTCCTACCAAGTACGGTGACTTCCATCTTTGCTATTACACAAACACTGAAGATGACAAAGCCCATCTTGCCCTTTATATGGGCAATATTGAAAAGGCAGAAAATGTTCTGACCAGAGTTCATTCTGAATGTTTCACCGGTGATGTACTTGGTTCATTACGATGTGATTGTGGTGAGCAGCTGGATAATGCCATGCAGATGATTGCTGCAGAAGGTCGAGGGGTCATTGTCTATATGCGTCAGGAAGGCCGCGGCATAGGCTTGTCCAAAAAAATTGAATCATATAATTTGCA
>CAZKJY010000071.1:0-8056 GCA_964553165.1 uncultured Enterobacteriaceae bacterium | reverse complement strand
AGCTTTATCGTGTATAACGAATTGTGGGAAGAGGTCAATGAATTGAACGCTGCTGAACGGGCCAGGCAACGGGATAATTGAACCGATCTGTCTGTTATCCTGATGGTCGCAAGTCCTGAGAGGTAATGGCAACAGTAAACGTCAATCTGCTTGAGTAAAAAGAGTCCCAAATAAAGAGACCTGAATAAAGAGTCCAAATAAAGAGTTCTGAATGTCCCAAGACGATAACCGCTACTGGCAAGAAAATATTCGCATACTGAAAGTCCTGCTGGGCATCTGGTTTGTGGTTTCCTTTCTGATGTCGGTGCTCTTTGTTGACCAGCTTGACGTGATACGGATCGGCGGTTTCAAGCTGGGATTCTGGATGGCGCAACAGGGCTCGATCTATATTTATGTGATCCTTATTTTTGTCTATCTCAAGCTGATGGACAGGTTGGACCACAAATATCACCACGAAGAAAAAGATATTCTAGAAGAAGAAAAACGCAATCTCTGAACTTTGCCGGCACTGACAAACCTGTACAGAGAGTGATTGCGACAGACAAGGCAGACCGTACTCATGGAATTACAGACCCTGACCTACCTGACCGTTGGCGTCACTTTCGTCATCTATATCGGTATTGCTATCTGGTCACGGGCAAGCTCAACCAGTGAATTCTATATTGCCGGCGCACATGTACCACCGCTGGCAAACGGGCTGGCAACTGCAGCCGACTGGATGTCAGCAGCCTCATTCATTTCCATGGCGGGTATTGTCTCGTATATGGGGCGTGACGGTTCGGTCTATCTCATGGGCTGGACCGGGGGCTACGTTCTGCTGGCTTTGCTCATAGCGCCATACCTCCGTGATTTCGGCAAGTTCACTGTGCCGGACTTTATCGGTGATCGGTATTACAGCCAGTTTGCCCGGCTGGTGGCAGTGATTTGCGCCATTTTTGTTTCCTTTACCTACGTTGCCGGCCAAATGCGTGGTGTTGGGGTGGTGTTTTCGCGATTTCTTGAAGTGAATATCGACCTGGGTGTCCTGATTGGCATGGGCATCGTTTTTTTCTATGCCGTACTCGGTGGCATGAAAGGCATTACCTATACCCAGGTTGCCCAGTATTGCGTGCTGATTTTTGCCTACATGGTGCCGGCGGTATTTATTTCCATCCTTATGACCGGCCATGTCATTCCCCAGCTTGGCTTCGGGGCCGAACTGAATGAAGCCTACGGTGGGGGCTATCTGCTTGACCGGCTGGATGGGCTCCACGAAGAACTGGGTTTTACTGCATACACAGAAAGTGTCGGCAGTTCACTGGATGTGTTGTTTATTACCGCCGCGCTAATCATGGGGACGGCTGGTCTGCCACATGTCATCATTCGTTTTTTTACTGTGCCCAGCGTCAGGGCAGCACGTAAATCAGCAGGTTACGCACTGCTGTTTATCGCCATTCTTTATACGACTGCGCCGGCCATTGCCGCTTTTGCCCGCACCAATCTGATCAATACCGTCAGCAATACCGAATACAGTGAGGTACCGGGCTGGTTTACTACCTGGGAGAATACCGGGCTGATCAGTTTTGAAGACAAAAACAGCGACGGCAGAATTCAGTATGTCGCCGATCCAGAAAATAATGAACTCACCGTTGACCGCGATATTATCGTGCTCGCCAATCCGGAAATCGCCCAGTTGCCGAACTGGGTTATCGCCCTGGTTGCTGCCGGTGGTCTGGCTGCAGCATTGTCGACAGCAGCCGGCCTGTTGCTGGTGATATCAACCGCGATCTCGCATGACCTGCTCAAGCGCAACCTGATGCCGGATATCACTGAAAAACAGGAATTGCTGTTTGCCCGCCTCGCGATTTTTTTTGCTGTTTGCGTGGCCGGCTATTTTGGCATCAATCCGCCCGGTTTTGTCGCACAGGTGGTTGCCTTTGCCTTTGGCTTGGCCGCTTCTTCGTTTTTTCCGGCCATCGTACTCGGGATTTTCTCCACACGCATGAATCGTGAAGGAGCGGTGTCCGGCATGATAGCGGGGATACTGTTCACGGCAATTTACATCGTCTATTTCAAGTTCATCAATCCGGCTGCCGATAATGCGGACAATTGGTGGCTGGGTATATCCCCGGAAGGCATTGGAACCTTTGGTATGTTGCTGAACTTTGCCGTGGCGCTGCTGGTCTGCCGTTTTACTGCCGAACCGCCGGCGGATATCAAAGCCCTGGTGCTGGATATCCGGGTACCAGGTAAACCCGAATCGAAGAGCTCTGCGTAATTTGATTTTCCAAATGACGCAGAGCCCTTTGAATATTTTGATGTTTTGAGCTATCTGTCCCGATAGGTCCGCGTTGGAGGTAACTGCGACCCGGACAGATCCTCAGGAACACTCTGCTCTGCCACGACCCGGTGTCTCAGGGTACCGATGCCCTGAATGCTGGCTTCGATAAATTCTCCATCCACCAGGAAACCGGAACCCGAGGCACGTTCGACACGACCCGCACCGGTGCCGCCTGAAGTACCACTTTGCAGCACATCACCCGGGAAGACGGTGATGAGTGATGAGGCATATTCGATCAGTTCGGGAATGTTGTGAATCATGTCGCCGGCACGGGCTTCCTGCACAGTCACGCCATCGATGACGGTGATCTGATGCAGACGTTCCATCGGATCGCCAAAGAATTCTTTCGGGACTATCCAGGGCCCCTGTGGGGCAAAGGTGTCGTGGCCCTTGCCGACAAACCAGTCGGACTGCAGGCCATAGCCCCCGGGTGGGCGCCCGCCACGGTCGGAAATATCCATGGCGACCATGTAACCAAAGACATGATCGTAGGCACGGCTGGCGGAGATGTATTTGCCACTTTTGCCGAACACGATGGCCATTTCGACCTCATACTCAATCTGATCACGGCCATAGGGCATGATAATGTCATCACCATCACCGATGACCGCGCCACGAGTGGGTTTCAAAAAGAGATAGGGCACGCCACGGTTGATCTGTCTTTCCCGGGTCCTTTCCGCCAGTTCCTGTGGCGAACAGCCTTCACAGGCATGGGTATAAAAATTCACGGCCGCGTTCATGATCTTGCTGGGATAGAGAATCGGCGCCAGGATGTCGACATCTTCCACCGGCATGACATAGGCAGGTAAATCTCCTTCCAGCAGATTTTCTGCGACCAGCCAGTTCATCAGTTCATAGGCGCGGTATTTCAGGCCATATTCATACTGCTCAATAAAGCCGAGCATGTCGGCAGGGATGTTTAGCTGGATATAACCGGGTTCCAGCTGCAGGGCGCGATTGGCGGCGGCGACGTCCACAATCAGGGTGTCATTCCTTACCACCATGCCGACAAAAGGCGTGTTATCAACCGCAAAGGTGCCAACCTTAAAGGGTTCCACGGATTCAGCCACCTGCGCAAAAGCATTGAGGGGGATGTTCAGCACCAGTGCTGCTGTCAGGGTCAGGTAAAACAGGGTGTTTTTTATCATTATTATTCTCCGTCTGGGTACAGGCTCTCAGGCAGTTCAAAGCGTATTCAATGTGCAAATACAATTACTTACTAATGCTTAAGTGCTAAAGACTGCTCCTTCATAAGCTCTGACAACTATAACGTTATTTCAAGCTTCAAAGAAAGTGGTACCGGCAGCCCGGGTTCACTGTCTGTAGCCAGGGGATTCATGGCAGTCCGCGAACATGAATTATGCAAGTTTCGGGATTTTATGGATCAGCTGTTTTATTCACTTTCAGCTTTGCAATACACTAGTGACTGGGAGCAGGGGCACAGGAACACGGGTCCCATCGGGGACAAGACCATGTCAGAAGCATCGAATGAAAAGACGATAGGCAGAGAGGATCTGCAATTCAATCTCGATACTTATGAAAAGTTCCTGAAGCTCTTCGACATGCTTGAGGGCTACATGGGGATCAAGCTTTATCTGCATGCCGAACAGGACAAGCTTGAGCAGGGACAGATATTTCTGTTTAACCATTTTGCCCGCTTTGAAACGGTCATTCCGGTCTATCTTTTTTACAAGCAACTCCGCAGTTTTACCCGCACCATTGCCGATTATCACCTGTTTCAGAATGAGAAGTTGGGGCGCTTCCTGCGTGGAGCCGGTGCTGTCCCCAATGACATGCCCGGGCTGTTGCCATTCCTGGCAGCCGAACTGCTGAAAGGCAGAAAAGTGGTGATTTTCCCTGAAGGTCGCATGATCAAAAGCAAACAGGTCATGGATGAAGAAGGGCAGTTCGGTATTTTTTCCCATTCCCTGAAGACCTTTCGCAAACACCATACCGGGGCAGCGGTGCTGGCCCTGACCCTGGACCTCTTCAAGCATCGCATCAAGGAACTGTTCAAGGCCGGTGACCAGGTACGTCTGGATCACTGGTGTCAGGCACTGGGTTTCAAGGAGCATGAGCAACTCTGGTTAAGCGTGGAAAAACCGACGCTGATTGTCCCGGGGACAATCACCTTCAGTCCGATCAGACTGGGCTCGAATGTGTTTTCCAAGGCCGTCAAACTGTTTTCCGGTGAAATTTCCCCGCGTGCCCTGGAAGAGATCATCATCGAGGGGAACATTCTCTTCAAGGACACCGACATGGACATTCGGCTGGGTGAGCCAATTCAGGCCCATCACAAGTGGTCGTGGTGGGAAGACAGGCTGGTGAAGAGCTATTTCCTGTCCATCACCTCACTGGATGAATTCTTCAGCCTGAAAAAACGGACTGAGACCTGGTCAGAGCGTCTGCTGGCCCGGGTGATCTACCGGGAGACCAATAAAATCCGTGATGCCTATATCAAGGGCATTTATCAGGGTGTCACCATCAATGTTGCCCATATTGCGTCGGTACTGATTTTCACCTATCTGGAGCGGGGCATTGAAAAAATGGCGAAAGAAGAATTTCACCGCGCCCTTTATCTTACTGTCAAGGAACTGCAGAACCTGCCGGATGTGCATCTGCATTACAGTCTGTCCAAGCCGGAAAAATACCGTCGTCTGCTGAAGGGCGAGGGCTCGCATCTTAATCAGTTTTTACACACTGCCACGCTGACAAATCTGATGTGCAGTGACGAAAAATTTTACAGGCTGGATAAGAAACTCATGAATGAACATGAGCGGGATACCATCCGTCTGGAAAATCCGGTGCTCGTGCACGCCAATGAAGTCGCCCCGATCGCGGAAGTCAAAATATCCGTGATGCTGGCACTTGATATGGCCATTGAGAATGATCCCAGAGGGCTGGCGTATAAACGCTGGGATGATGAATTACGGGATTTTGCCTGGGAAACAGAAAAGTACAGCAAGCCGGAATACAATGAGCTCAATCAGTACGAAACTGCCCATAGTGCACGAGAGCCCTATTTACTGATGCACAAAGAGGATGCGCCGGGTGTTTTGCTGATACATGGCTTTATCGCCTCGCCGCCGGAGTTACTTGAATACGGCGAGCATCTCTACAGTCAGGGATTTAATGTGCTGGGGATGCGGCTCGCTGGGCACGGAACCTCGCCGTATGATCTGAATACCCGGACCTGGAAGGACTGGTATGCCTCGGTGAAACGCAATTTTGACATCCTGGCCGCGCTTTCCAGTGGAGTCTTTGTGCTGGGGTTCAGTACCGGTGGTACGCTTGGACTTTTGCTTGCCAGTGAACAACCCAGTCAATTACGGGGGATGGCGTGCGTCTGCGCTGCGGTCAAACTGCAGGACAAAAAACTTTACTTTGCCCCCTTTCTGGACAGAGCCAACCGGGTCGCCAAAGTTTTTCCCAAGGTTGACGGCATCATGAATTACCGCAAGTCAAATACCATCAATCCCGATACCAATTACCAGCATATGCCGATCAGTGCTCTATCAGAATTGTTTGCCCTGACCGATAAAGCCAGAAAAAAACTGTCAGCGGTGAAGACGCCGCTGTTGATTCTGCAGAGTGACGGCGATCCGGTGGTGGAGCCCGAAAGTGCCGATATTATCTATGAAAAGGTCGGCTCCACTGACAAACGACTGCATTGCCTGAATTCTGACCAGCATCATATTATTCGCAGACAGGTTGGTGATACCTGGGCAGAACTGGATGCCTTCTTCAAGAAACAGAAAGACAGCTTGGGACAGGAGCTTAATTGAACACTGACACACAACAGCCCTGGTCGGCTGCCTACCCGCCGGGGCTGGACTGGGAATTTCAGCCCCCCGATTTAGCGGTTCATCAGATTTTTGAAAATTCTGCCAGCCGCTATCCACAGCGTCCCTGTCTGGATTTTCTTGGCAGCAAGCTCAGCTATGCTGAAGTGCAGGTTCTGATCAATCGCTTTGCTGCCGGGTTGCAGCATGCAGGCATCAAAAAAGGGGACAGGGTGGGGCTGTGTCTGCCCAATTGTCCGTATTTTGTCATCGCCTATTTTGCTGCTCTCAAGATCGGTGCCATGGTCGTCAATTTCAATATTCTTTATACCGCCAGAGAGATTGAGCAACAGGCCAAGGACAGTGGCATTCGGTTCATGGTTACTCTGGATCTTAAATTCATCTTCAACAAGGTCTATCCCTGTCTTGAAAAAGAGATACTTGATGCGATTGTGTACTGTCCACTGGCTGAGCTCTTGCCTCCAGCCAAAAAATATTTACTGAAAGTCTTCAAGTTCTTTCAGTTCGTGCATTTACAGCCCAATTCAAAGTTGCATGCCTATGAGCAGCTGATTGCGCATGCCGAGTCTCCTGAGCCTGTCGGGATTGATGCCGAAAAGGATCTGGCCCTGTTCCAGTACACGGGGGGGACCACTGGCGTTCCGAAAGCCGCCATGCTGACGCATCGCAATGTGGTAGCCAATGCTGAACAGGTTTACCTGTGGCTGCAGCAGGGGGACAAGCTGTCCGGTCAGGAAAAGTTCCTGGCAGTACTGCCATTCTTTCATGTGTTTTCCATGACGGTAGCGATGAACCTGGCTTTGCGTTCCGGTGCTGAAATCTTTCTCCTGCCCCGTTTTGAGCTGAAGCAGTGTCTGGAATTGATCAGTGAACACGGTATTACCATTTTTCCAGGTGTCCCGGCGATCTTTGCCGCGATCAACAATTATCCCAAACGCGATCACTATCAACTGGATTCCCTGCGTTATGGGATTTGCGGTGGTGCTGCCCTGCCGCAGGAAGTCAAAAAGGAATTTGAAGCCCACAGTCAGTGTTTGCTGGTAGAAGGGTATGGATTGAGCGAGGCATCACCGGTAGTGACCTGTAATCCGGCCCATAATGCAGGCAGGTCGGGATCAATTGGGCTGCCCCTGCCCGGTACCGAAGTCACATTTCGCCAGATCGAAGACATCCAGCAAAACCAGCACCTGGGAGAAATCGGCCAGATGCTGGTGCGGGGTCCCCAGGTCATGCAGGCCTACCTGAATCGTCCTGAGGAGACTGAGGATACCCTGCTTGCAGGAGGCTGGCTGCGTACCGGGGATCTGGGCTATATGGATAAGCAGGGCTATGTTTTTCTGACAGACCGGCTGAAGGATGTCATTATCACCAACGGCTACAATGTTTATCCGCGGGTTATTGAGGATGCCTTTTACCGTCATCCGGATGTCGCCGAAGTTATCGCGATAGGCATTCCTGACCGGGACAAAGGCGAAGTTCCCAAGGTATTTGTCAAAGCCAAGCCCGGCAAAACCCTGGATGTTGATGACCTGTTTAAATTTGCTGAAGATCAACTTAATCCAATTGAAATGCCTGATAGCATTGAAATACGGCAGGAGCTCCCCAAGACTCTAATAGGGAAGCCATCGAAAAAAGCATTGTTGGAAGAGGAAGCCAGAAAGAGGAATAACGCATGAGTAATACTCCCGGAAAATCTGTGGTGCTGGCGGGCTATGTTCGCTCTCCCTTTACCCCTGCCTTCAAGGGTGAGCTGGCCAAAGTGCGGCCGGATGAACTGGCTGCTCAGGTGGTAAAAGCGCTGATTGCCCGGACTGGGGTGAAGGTGGATGACATTGAAGACCTGATCATGGGTTGCGCCTTCCCGGAAGCCGAGCAGGGTTTCAATTTGGCCAGGCTGGGGACTTTCCTGGCTGAGTTGCCCCGTTCAGTTGCC
>CAZKJY010000070.1:0-8062 GCA_964553165.1 uncultured Enterobacteriaceae bacterium | reverse complement strand
AGAAGAAACAGGCGAAGGCGAAGGGTTTTACGATCAGCGACCATTCACTATACATATACGGCCTCTGCAAGGACTGCCAATAAGGCCTGTTGCGCTTGAGATTTCTTCGTTGAAGCGCAAATTTAAGTCGGTCACTTACTGAATGGTAAGTTCCCTCCTGAAATTTACACTTCGCCTCGAACTCTCGGCGCTTACGACGGCCTTACGAATAATTTGAGCTACTGCGCTTTAATTGCTATTGCGCTTGCAATAACTTCGTTAAAAGCCAAATTTGCTTCAGTTACATACTGTTAAGGTATGTGCCTTCACCAAATTTGGCTTTTGCCTCGTTCTTGCTGCGCTCATGACGCAATTAGCAAACTCCAAAATTTTGTGTAATTGCCTGACCTACGCTCGTAGCACTCAAATAAATCTTTCAAAATTATTCTTTCCTCAAGGCGCTCTTTGAATTTTTGTTAGGCAGCAATGCCGGATAAGGTCAGCTTTTGAAGATCAGTCCTGGAACTAGCATGTTCAAGGGTAATGGCGACAATATTGCCTTTTGAATCCAGATCAAGGATGGTGTTTTCATCCATATCTTTGGTTTCCGCGATATCTGATTGCTTTAATTCGATATAAAGAGTGTCTGTATCTTCAAAGTAACTTAATTTCATAGTTTAACCCCCCAACCCTCAATCTTAAGCGGCTATCTCGACATATGAAGATTTGCTGGAAGGCTTGGGAATCTTTAGGCCTTCAGCTTTCATGCCTTCTATGTGGAACTCAATAGCTTCACGCATGGTGAGTTCAGTTTGTTCTGAAGTGCTTCCCGTAGCTACGCAACCCGGCAGATCAGGGGAGTAGGCTGAATAACCAGTTTCAGTTTTCTCAATGATGATTAAATATTTAGTCATTTTTGATACCTGCTTGCTTGAGGATGCTGTTCAAGGTGCCTAAGGCAAGATCATCGCTCTTTTTGCCCGCAATCGTGACCAGCCCTTTTTTCATTGGGTGTCTGAATTGTCGATGGCTGCCTTTTGTCCTACAAACGACCCAGCCATCTGACTCTATCAGTTTAATGGCCTGTTTTACCTTCATTTAGCATACGTCCCTGTATGCTTTTTTTATAGTAGATATTTTACTAGGACGCCATCATCTGGCGGGCATGGGCCATGGAGCTTTCGTTGTTGGCATCGCCGCCAAGCATGCGGGCGATTTCGGTGACTTTGGCTTCGCCGCTAAGTTCTTCGACCCTGGTGCTGATGGCGGATTTACCGGCTGATTTGCTGACATAAAGATGATGATTGCCCTGACTGGCGACCTGGGCCTGATGGGTCACACACAGCACCTGACCTTTTTCACCCAGCTTGCGCAGCAGTTCACCAACCGACAGGGCTACCTGACCACCGATGCCTACATCCACTTCATCGAAGATCAGCGAGGGGATGGCCGAGGTCTGTGCCGTGACGACCTGAATGGCCAGTGAAATGCGGGACAGTTCCCCGCCGGAGGCAATTTTGATCAGCGGCTTGGGTGGCTGGCCGGGATTGGTGCTGACAAGAAACTCGATACTTTCATTGCCCTTGCTGCTGGGTCTGTCACTGCTGCCGCGATTCAGTGCGACACTGAAGCTGGCACTTTTCATGTCCAGTCGGGCCAGTTGTTCGTTGACCGCTTTGCCAAGGGCCTTCGCGCCTTTGTCGCGCGCCCTGCTGAGAGTATCCGCCTTTGTCTGATAGGCCTGTCTGATTGCTGCCAGCTCCTTTTCCAGTTTGGCCAGCTGCTCGTCGGCAGAACTGGTCCCACTGAGCTGCTGCTTTAGTTCCTGATGGAAGGCGGCCAGTTCATCCGGTTTGACGCGGTGCTTGCGGGCCAGTTGATGTACGGCAGACAGGCGCTCGTCGACTTCCTGCAGGCGTCCCGGATTGATTTCCATGCTGTCCGCCGCGCGGCTCAGTTCGGCACCAGCTTCTTCGACCTGGATCATCGCGGTGTTCAGCATCTCGTAGGCACTTTCTACCGCAGCGCTGCGGTAGGGCAGATCATCCAGCAGATGGATGACCTGGCCCAGTGCTGACTGGATGGTCTGTTCATCACTGTCCCGGCACAGGGCGAGAGCACCCTGCAGTGTACTGACAATGGTGTCGGCATGGGTCAGTTGCTGGTGTTCGGCTTCCAGTTCAGGGTATTCGTCTTCGCCAAGCGCCAGTTCATCCAGTTCCCGGAGCTGGTACTGCTGTAATTCAAAACGGGCATTGTGCTCCTCGGCGGCCGCTTGAATTTCCTGCAGTCTGTGATTCAGGGCCTGCCAGGCCTGGGCCTGTTCAGCTACCTCGGCAGCCAGTGCGCGGGTTTCGCAATAGTCGTCCAGCAGACGTTGGTGGGTGGCTGTCTTGAGCAGGGACTGGTGCTCATGCTGGCTATGAATGTCCACCAGCATTTCCCCGAGCTGTCTGAGTTCATTCAGAGTGACAGGATTGCCGTTGATATAGGCTTTGGAACGGCCATCGGCATTGACGATACGGCGCAGGATACAGCTGCTCTCTGCGTCTGCATCGTAGTCCTGCTCGGCGAGCCACTGACGGGCTTCCGGATTGTCGCTGATGCTGAAACAGGCGGCGATTTCCGCCTTGTCCTGGCCAGGCTGAATCACATCCTTGTCGGCACGGTCACCCAGGGTCAGCGCCAGGGCATCCAGCATGATGGATTTACCGGCACCGGTCTCGCCGGTGATCACGGTCATGCCGGATTTCAACTCGAGATCGAGCTGTTCGACGATGGCGTAATGCTTGATGGTCAGTTGATTGAGCATGTAACAAGTAGGCTGAACACTTGCCCTGAATTGTAGTACAGAACCCAAAGCTCTTTCGATGGCTATTTTTTTTCATGGCGACCTGCTTGAAAGGCAGGATCAAGCCCCCATATAGCGACTATTCTGAGGGTCTCCCCGGGCAGGCTAATAGCCCGGGGATATCCTATTGTCACCAGCAACCTTTATCCGGAGGAAGGCATGACCGAAGAGGAAGCCTCTAAAAAATCAAAGCAGTCCGAGCAGGAAGCTCAGGCAGAAGGGCAGGAAACAGAACAGGATACTGAGTCCCAGGAGCAGAATCAGGAGGTAGATGCTGAGCTGCAGGCCGCCATTGATGAGGCAGTTGCCGCTGCGCTGGCCCAACAGAAAGATACCGTGCTGCGCGCCCAGGCTGAAGTCCAGAACATGCGCCGCCGCTGTGAGCAGGATGTGGAACGGGCGCATAAATATGCGCTGGAGAAATTCAGCTCGGCCTTGCTGAGCGTGATGGATAACATGGAACGTGCCCTGCAATCGGTGGCTGATCCGCAGGATGAGAAAGTGAAAGCGCTGTGTGAAGGCATTGAGCTGACCCAGAAAGAATTCCTCAACATCCTCAACAAGTTTGATATTGAACAGATCAACCCGGAAGGTGAACCCTTCAATCCACAGATGCATGAAGCCATGTCCATGGTGGAAAACCCGGAATTGGAGCCAAATACGGTGATGACGGTGATCCAGAAAGGCTACACCCTGAACGGTAGGGTCATCCGGCCGGCCATGGTACTGGTTTCAAAATAAACTTCAAAATGACTGTGTTCACACAAACTGCGTTAAAAAATGTTTCCGACGGCGCTTTTATTGCCAAGGTAGATTCCGCTTTTTCGCCATTTTTTGCCCTGTCTGGAACTTGCACAGAACATTTTGAATAAATTACCAATTAAATTTGAAATTTAAAGGCCCTGATCCTTGAAATACCTGATACAGGGCCAATATATAGAGGCAGAACAGGTGGGCTTGCCGAGTTTGTGGAAGCACACCGAGTAAACGAAGTGGAGACATGAATCATGGGAAAAATTATTGGTATTGACCTGGGTACGACCAATTCCTGCGTTGCCATCATGGAAGGCGGGAAAGCCAAGGTGATAGAAAACGCGGAGGGTGATCGCACCACGCCGTCCATTATTGCCTATACCGAGGATGGCGAAACCCTGGTGGGACAACCCGCCAAACGTCAGGCTGTCACGAATCCTGACAACACACTATTTGCAATCAAACGTCTGATTGGCCGTCAGTTCAAAGATGAGGTCGTGCAGAAAGACGTCAATATGGTTCCCTACAAAATTGTCGAGGCTGACAATGGCGATGCCTGGGTACAGGTGCGCGGTGAAAAAATGGCACCGCCGCAGGTCAGTGCACAGGTACTGAAAAAAATGAAGAAAACCGCCGAGGATTATCTGGGCGAGAAAGTCACTGAAGCCGTGATTACCGTACCGGCCTATTTCAATGATTCCCAGCGTCAGGCCACCAAGGATGCAGGCAAGATTGCCGGTCTCGAAGTTAAACGCATTATCAACGAGCCGACGGCTGCTGCCCTGGCCTATGGCATGGACAAGAAAAGTGGTGATACCACCATTGCGGTCTATGACCTGGGCGGTGGTACCTTCGATATCTCCATCATCGAGATTGCAGAAACCGATGGCGAGCACTCCTTTGAAGTGCTGTCCACCAATGGTGACACCTTCCTCGGCGGTGAGGATTTCGACAAACGCCTGATTGACTATCTGGCCGAGCAGTTCAAGAAAGACAGTGGCATGGATCTGAGCAATGATCCACTGGCACTGCAGCGTCTGAAAGAAGCCGCTGAAAAAGCCAAGATCGAGCTGTCATCCGCCCAGCAGACCGAAGTGAATCTGCCCTATATCACGGCGGACAAAACCGGTCCGAAGCATCTGGTGGTGAAACTGACCCGTTCCAAACTGGAATCCCTGGTGGAAGACCTGGTTGATCGCACCATCGAGCCGCTGAAAATCGCGCTGAAGGATGCCGGTCTGGATATCAGTGAAATCAACGACGTGATTCTGGTCGGTGGTCAGACCCGCATGCCGCTGGTGCAGAAAAAAGTGGCTGACTTCTTCAAGAAAGAAGCCCGTCGCGATGTGAACCCCGATGAAGCGGTTGCAATGGGCGCCTCTATTCAGGCTGCCGTACTGGCCGGTGATGTGACCGACGTGCTGCTGCTGGATGTGACGCCGCTGACCCTGGGTATTGAAACCCTGGGTGGTGTTGCAACGCCGCTGATTGAGAAGAACACCACCATTCCGGTGAGCAAGAAACAGACCTTCTCAACGGCCGAGGATAACCAGACCGCCGTGACCATTCATGTGGTTCAGGGTGAGCGCAAGCAGGCCTCGCAGAACAAGTCGCTGGGTCGTTTCGACCTGACCGACCTGCCGCCTTCGCCACGTGGTATGCCGCAGATTGAAGTCAGCTTCGACCTGAATGCGGACGGTATTCTGAATGTGTCTGCCAAAGATACGGCCACCGGCAAACAGCAATCCATTGTGATTAAAGCTTCCAGTGGTCTGTCCGATGAAGAGATCGAGAAAATGGTGGCTGATGCCGAATCACACGCCGAAGAAGACAAAAAATTCGAGGCGCTGATCACGGCCCGTAACAGTGCCGATGGCCTGGTGCATGCGACCAAGAAAACCCTGACCGAAGCCGGCGACAAGGTTGAGCCGGAAGAGAAGGAAAAAATCGAAACGGCCATCACCGAACTGGAAGAAGTGCTGAAAGGTGATGATCTGCAGGCGATCGAAACCAAGACCAAGCAGCTGACGGAAGCCTCAAGCGGTCTGGCGCAACGTATGTACGCTGAAGCACAGCAGGCTGGACAGCAGGGAGCGCAGGCAGGCGAGGCTGACAGTGAAGGCTCCGATGACGCGGTTGACGCGGAATTCGAAGAAGTTAAGGAAGACGAGAAGTAAGACAGACTTCCCGGCTTCACAGCAAGGAGACAATAAAACTAACGCAGGGAGGCCCCTGCGTTAGTTTTTTTCTGTACTGAATCCCAGGGCGGGCTATGAGCAAAAGAGATTATTACGAAGTTCTCGGCGTAGAGCGCAGCGCAACGACACAGGATATCAAGAAAGCCTATCGTCGGATTGCCATGAAAAATCATCCGGACCGTAACCAGAACGATCCGGAAGCAGAGAAACGCTTCAAGGAAGCCAATGAGGCGTATGAAGTCCTTGCTGATGATGAAAAGCGCAAGGCCTATGACCAGTTTGGCCATGACGGCGTTAATCCGCAGGGTTTTGGCGGTGCCGGCGCACAGGGTTTCAGTGATATTTTCGGCGATATCTTCGGGGACATTTTTGGTGGCGGTGGCGGAGGCCGACGCAGCCATGTCCAGCGCGGTGCCGATTTAAGCTATACCCTGGAAGTCAGTCTGGAAGATGCCGTCAAAGGCACCAGTGTCAAAATACGTATTCCCACCTCCGTTACCTGCAAGACCTGCGAAGGAACGGGGGCCAGACCCGGCACCAAACCGGAAGACTGTTCCGCCTGCGGCGGCATGGGGCAGGTCAGAATGCGACAGGGACCATTCTCTGTCCAGCAAACCTGTCCGCGCTGTCAGGGCGCCGGTAAAACCATCAAGGATCCCTGTGATACCTGTCACGGTCGTGGGGCGGTACAGGAAAACAAAACCCTCTCGGTCAAAGTCCCAGCCGGTGTTGATAGCGGCGACCGCATCCGCCTGGCCGGGGAAGGCGAAGCCGGACTGCATGGCGGGCCAGCCGGTGATCTGTATGTGCAGATGGCAGTCAAACCGCATCCGATCTTTGAGCGGGAAGGCAGCAATCTGTACTGCGAAATTCCGATCTCATTCAGTGAAGCCGCGCTTGGTGGTGAACTGGAAGTCCCCACGCTGGAAGGCAAGGTCAAGCTGAAAATTCCCTCGGAAACCCAGACCGGCAAGCTTTTCCGTCTGCGCGGCAAAGGTGTCACTCCCGTACGTGGCGGTCCCCAGGGGGATCTCTTATGCCGGGTGATCGTCGAAACTCCGATTCATCTGACCAAGAGGCAGAAGGAAATTCTGGAAGAGTTCAACGAAATCCAGAAGGGGCAGGGGAATAGGCAGACGCCGAAAAGTTCTAGTTGGTTTGATGGAGTCAAATCCTTCATAGACTCCCTCAAACCTTAGCTATTGCGCTTGCAATAACTTCGTTAAAAGCCAAATCTGATTCAGTCTCATACTACTCATGTATGTTCCTTCACCAGATTTGGCTTTTGCCTCGTTCTTGCTGCGCTCATGACGCTAAGGAATCTTTAGCTGCTAGTTTCAGTGATTAAAAAATCCATAGTCCCTTCCATAAATTCACCCTTCCCCTCGTTCTTGTTTCGCTCGTTACTCTCAAATAAAACTTTCACATTTCTAGGGACTTTTACTGCGCTCATGACGCTAAGGAATCTTTAGTTGCTAGCTTCAGTGATTAAAAGATCCATACTATTAGTGAATAGTCCCTTCCTTAAATTCACCCTACGCCTCGAACTCGCGGTGCTCATAACGCTCATTAAGCATTTATAGACTTCAATACAAACGCTGTAAAAGGAGTTTTAGGTTCAGCTTAAATTCTCATTAAGCCCCGTTCCTGACGCTACCTCCCATTGAGATGTTTTTTTCCTGAGTGTTTTTCTGAATAAGTGCGAGGACTGTTTGAGGAGCGTAGCGACGAGTTCCGCAGCGCCAGAAAAACAGGAAGGAAAGATCGAAGGGAGTAGGCGGCAGGAACAAAAAGAGATAAGTTCTGCAGTGCCGGGAAAATATCGAGGAGAGAGCGAAGGGTGCCTGCGGCAGGAATAAAAGAGAACATCAGAAAAACAGGAAGAAAGATCGAAGGGAGTAGGCGGCAGGAACAAAAAAGAACTATTGCTGATAAACCCAATTCAAAAGCGCATCCATCATCTCAACCCCCGGACCACGATCAGCCAGTTCGTGATTGAGAATACCGGTGACGACATAGACCTTGTTGCTGCGTGAATAGACATAGCCGGCAATGGCGGAAACCTGATCAAGTGTGCCGGTTTTAATATGCATCCGTCCGGACAGATCGCGTCCGCTCAGACGGCCTCTCATGGTGCCGTCCATGCCATTAATCGGCAGGGAAGCCACATATTCCGGCATGTAAGGACTGCTCCAGGCCTGCCGCAGCATCGCATTCAACAGCGCTGTTGTGACCCGGGTGTCCCTGGAGAGTCCAGCACCATTACTCATGTTCAGCAGGC
>CAZKJY010000069.1:0-8241 GCA_964553165.1 uncultured Enterobacteriaceae bacterium | reverse complement strand
TATCCGCCGGATCAACAAACAGCCCTGCCCCCTCTGGCTCCTCTTCAGGCGTGATCAGGGTAAGATCAGGGGGCGCATCTTCCATCAGTTCCGGACGCGCCTCAAGCCGTGCAACCTGGGGTGGGGGTTCCGTCTGCAGCAGTTCTCGCAGATAGCCAAGACCCACGAGACAGCCCAGCAGGAAGACGGCGAATATGATGCGTTGTCGAGTCATAGGCAGTGAGTATGCGCCAGGCGCTGAATCTCTTCAACAGCGCTCGGGAGTTATGCTTTAATTGAGCCATATTAGCCTATAAACGCGAGGGCCAACCTTGATGAGACTCACAACTTTTTTGCTCAGCCTGATACTGTTTTTCCCGGCTTTATCTGCGACTGCCCAGGATGGCGACAGCGAACGTTATGTCTGGGACCTCACGGATCTCTATGCCACAACTGATGACTGGGAAGCCGCTTTCGCCGACCTCGAATACCGCCTGGAAAACGTCAATCAGTACCGGGGGACTCTTGGGCAAAGTGCCAGTCATATGGCTGAAGCGCTGAGTTATATCTCGGACGCTTACAAGGAACTGATCCGCATTTACGTCTATACCAGTCTGCGCCAGGATGCTGATCAACGGGTTGCGGAGGAGCAGACCCGTTTTGGCCGGGCCATGCAGTTGTATACCAACTGGGGGGAAGCCACTTCCTGGATGAGCCCGGAAATCCTTTCCCTGGGGTCCGAAACCGTCAACCGTTACATGGCAGAGGAGCCTGCGCTGGCTGATTTTGAATTCATGCTGCAGGACACACTCCGCATGGCCCCCTATACCCTGGATGAACGTACAGAAGCGATACTGGCCCAGGCCTCCATGCTGATGTCCTCGCCTGAGCAGATTTACAACATGTATGCCAATGCCGACATCCCCTGGCCGACTGTCACCCTGAGTGATGGCGAGGAAGCTGAACTGACCCAGGCTGGTTATACCTTCTACCGGGCTGTAGAAAACCGCGATGACCGCAAGCTGGTCTTTGATACTTTCTGGAATACCTGGCAACAGTTTGCCGATGGCATGGGTGCCACCCTCGCCGCTGAAGTTCAGGCTAATGTATTTTCAGCCCGTGCCCGTTCCTATGATTCCGTGTTGCAGCAGAACCTTTTCCAGGATGGTTTGCCACCGGAGATATATACCCAGCTGGTCAGCCAGGTAAATGATGCCCTGCCAATTTTCCATCGCTATCTGAACCTGCGTGGACGCATGCTCGGTGTTGAGGATATGAGGTATTACGATATCTATCCCCCACTGGTTGAACTGGAAACCGGGGACTTCACCATCACGCGCTCCAAGGAAATTGCATTGGAAGCCTTACGCCCCTTCGGCGATGAATACCTGAATCTGTTGCAGGAAGGTTTTTCGCAAAACTGGATGCACAGCCATCCGCAGCCAGGCAAAACCTCAGGCGCCTACATGAGCGGTTCAGCCTATGATGTACATCCTTACCTGCTGCTCAATCACAATGACGACTATGCTTCCCTCTCCACTTTCCTGCACGAGTGGGGCCATGCAGTGCATACCATGCTGGCGAAACAGAACAACCCCTGGGAGACCGCCGATTACTCGACCTTCATTGCTGAAATGGCCTCCACCATCAATGAAATACTGCTGGAAGAATACATGATCGCCAATGCCCGTACCGATGAGGAAAGGCTGTTCTATCTGGGGAATGCCCTGGAAAGTATCCGCGGCACTTTTTACCGTCAGACCATGTTCGCCGAATTCGAACTGGAAATTCATGAACAGGTCGAAAGTGGTCAGCCCCTGAACGGATCCGTGCTGACGGAACTCTACGGTGATCTGCTGAAACGCTATCACGGTCATGATGAAGGCGTGCTGGCCATTGATGATGCCTATGCCGTTGAATGGGCCTATATCCCGCACTTCTATTATGACTTTTATGTGTTCCAGTACTCGACCAGTATCACCGGCGCAGCCTGGTTTGCGGAAAAATTCCTGGCTGGCGATGTACAGGTACGAGACAACTTCCTCAATGTTCTCAAAGCCGGTGGCTCGGACTATCCGCACAACATTCTGCTGAATGAAGCCGGACTGGACATGACCCAGGCGGACGCCTACGAACCCATACTTCGTCGCATGAGTTCACTGATGGACCGTATTGAGGAAATACTTGACCGCCAGGGCTGAGTGAATGCTTTTGAGACTCGCTGTTTCTTTTCTGCTCGCTTTGCTGTTCATGCCTGCACAGGCTGAAGTACTGGAGCTTACTGAAAACTTTTCCGGCAAGTCACTGCATTTCAGGGTCATCCTGCCAAACGATTTTGACCCGGCACAGCGCTATCCCACTATCCTGCATTTTGCCGGCGGCCCGCAAAGCTGGCGAATTGTCGTCAGTAGCACTGACACAGACTGGCGCGAACCCGCTGAACGCAACGGCTATATTGTCATCAGTCCTGAAGCCCCTGATGGACAGCTGTTTTTCCGCGAAGGCGATCAGGTGTTTCCGGCATTCCTTGATTACATCCTGCAGCATTATCCGGTTGCCGATAACAAACTGCATGTCACCGGCCACTCCAACGGTGGGCTCAGTGCCTTCCATATTGCTTCTCTGTATCCGCAATATTTTATTTCCGTGACCGGATACCCAGGCCTGTTGGGCAACGGCAAAACTGAGCAGCTCAATGCCCTGCAGGACCTGTGCATCTTTATGCATGTCGGTGATCAGGATCCCAGCTGGCGCTCGGCCATGAATGCCCAGTTCCAGGCGCTGCAGGCCCGGGACTACGCAATCAGTTTCAGTGTTGAAAGCAACCAGACACACCGGCTCAATGTGCAGCAGAACAACCTGCAGGCACGCTTGTTAAACGAGCTTGGCGCTGCCAGAAATGGCTGCAGTTTTTGATTGAGACCCTCTTGCACAGATTTTACGACTTCCTGATCCGGCATCAGGGTCCTGAATCCAGACCGGCCTGACAGTCATGCCTCATCAAAGATGGCTTTGTCCAATCCTGCTGTTAATAACGCTGCTGTCCTCAGGCTGCTCGCCGAGCACGGACAGCAGCCTGCAGCAACTCAGCGGCCAGACCATGGGCACTACTTTTACCGTGTCGATCGTTGGCGAACACCAGGTCATGCCTGCAGAAATTACCGGCATCCTGTTGGACCTTGAAGCAGGCATGTCCACCTACCGGGATGACTCCGAATTGATGCAGCTTAACCGTGCTCCCCAAGATACCTGGATAGCCGTGTCTCAGCCCCTGTTTGAAGTGCTTGCCCTGAGCCAGGCGATATCCGCCTTCAGTGAAGGCGCGTTTGATATCAGCATCGCGCCTCTGGTCAACCTGTGGGGTTTTGGTCCACAACAGCGTCAACAGGACTCGCTGCCTGACAGTGACAGCATCAACGCCCTTCTCGCTGATGTCGGCTATGAGTATCTGCAGCTGGATCCCTTGCAACAGGCCGTCATGAAAACCCGCAATGTTCAGCTGGATCTGTCCGCCATTGCCAAAGGTTATGCTGCCGATCAGGTCGCCGCCCTGCTGGATGCCCAGCAACTCGAAAACTATCTGGTGGAAATCGGTGGCGAGATCCGCAGCAAGGGCGGCAATGCCAGCGGAGAACCCTGGCGCATTGCCATCGAGCAGCCCGGAAACGCGGGCGAGCGCGAAGCTCTCCAGCTTATAGCGGTCAATTCGGCTGGTATTGCCACCTCTGGTGACTACCGCAACTATTTCATGCTGGATGGCCTGCGCTATTCACATACTCTCAACCCTGACAACGGCTATCCGGTCAATCATGCCCTGACTTCAGTGACTGTAATTGCTGACAGTGCGGCACGAGCCGATGCCCTGGCAACGGCCTTCCTGGTGATGGGCGAGTCTGCTGCCCGAACCCTGGCTGATAACACCGGTATTGCAGCCTACTTTGTCGAGCAGACTGCAGATGGCTACCGAGAGTCCTATTCGGGGGCTTTTGAAGCCTACCTGTCTGCTGGTGGCATGCCCTAGCCAGGGCATGAATTCTTTGTTACTAATAGGGCCAATATGAAAAAACAACTGCTGATTACTGGCGGTACCGGGCTGATTGGCTCAGCCTTGATCAAGCGACTCCTGCAACGGGACGCCTACCTGATTACGATACTCAGCAGGAACCCCGCCAGACACCGCGCTGACTTTCCCCAGGAGATTCAGTGGCTGGAAAGTCTTGATGAGATACCTGCTGATGGACACTATCATGTCGTCGTCAATCTTGCGGGTGAAGGCATCGGCAATAAACGTTGGTCGGAAAACCAGAAGCAGCGGATTTACCATAGCCGCATTGATCTCACCAGAGCACTGGTCAGTAAGCTCAGGGAACTGGCCCAGCCCCCGGAAGTCATGATCAGTGGTTCTGCCATCGGCTACTATGGCAGCCAGGATGACAGCACCCTCACCGAAACATCCCCACCTCACCAGGAGTTCACCCATGAGCTCTGTCATGACTGGGAAGAGGCTGCCATGGATATTGAAGCGCTTGGCACCCGTCTTTGCCGGATACGTACAGCTGTTGTGCTCGCCAAGGACGAGGGCGCTCTGCCACAAATGTTACTGCCCTTCCGCCTCTTTGTTGGCGGCAAAATCGGTAGCGGCAGGCAGTACATGAGCTGGATTCATCAGGAGGATGAAATACGGGCAATCGATTTTCTGATACACCAGGAGGAATGCAAAGGCGCCTATAATCTCTCCAGTCCCAATCCTGTGACAAACGCTACCTTCAGCAAAACTGCAGGGAAGGTTCTGCATCGTCCCAGTCTGTTTCCCCTGCCGGGTTTCGTGGTCAAAATATTATTTGGTGAAATGGGCAGGGTACTGCTACTCTCCGGCCAGCGGGTATACCCGGCACGTTTGCTCGAAGCTGGTTTTGATTTCAGGCATCCCCATCTTCAGGAAGCATTGACCAGTTTGTTATAAATTGCGTCTACAATTGCGCTATATCAACTAATTAAATCGGTGCCACTATTCAAGGGAAATTATCAATTGTCTACACCTTCCTGCGGCTGTAGATTCAATAATAAAAAATCACAAGACTGACTTATGTTTTCACATAAATTTATCGAAAACTGTAAACGCAAACTTGAGGATGGAAATAAAAAGTTCAACCTGGAACTGGCAATTGTCAGTCAAATCGAAAATGACACTTATATGCTGATTGCTGTGGACGATTCCAGCAACACCTTTAAAAGCAATGATGTCTTCCCGCTTGGAGACACTTATTGCCGTGACGTTATCAATCGGGCCTGCTCAGTTGCCCTTCCCCTGCAAAACCAGGATGTCCAACTCAAACAGCATCCGCTGTATGGCAACATGCCTCTGGAAGCCTACATTTCATCTCCGATTCTGCACAACGGAAAGATCTGGGGTACCATCAACTTCAGTGCCAAAAGTCAGCGCCCGGAATTTTCAACAGAGGATATTGAATTTAACGAGCGCCTGGCAGCGGATATCTCTGCCTGTCTCTGCGAAGAAGTTGAATAGACGGCAGACTTACGTCACACATTAATCACCATTAAGCGATCAGCAACTATGCAAGACTCTCTGCAAACCATCATTGACCAGCAACATGACTCCTGGAACCGCTTCGCCGCCGGCTGGAAGAAATGGGACAGCGTCAATATGCAGTTTCTGCAACCCATCGGAGAAGAGATCATTTCCCGACTTGATATCGGCCCAGACAATCTGGTACTGGATATCGCCAGCGGCACTGGAGAGCCAGGCCTGAGCATTGCAGCAAAACTCACCAGCGGCAGGGTCATTGCGCTTGATCTGTCCGAGAATATGCTGGCCATTGCCAGCCAGCATGCGGCAGACCGAAAGATCAGCAATTTTGAAACCCGCGCCGGTGACATCAGTACCCTGCCCTTCCCGGACAGCACGGTGGATGCCATTTGCTGTCGCATGGGCTTCATGTTTTTCCCGGACATACCCCAGGCACTTGCTGAGATGCATCGGGTACTGAAACCGGGCGGCCGATTGGCTGCATCGGTGTGGGACAGTCCCCAGAAAAATTTCTGGGTCACTGTCACCATGGGCACCATTGCCGAGGTTCTGCAACTGCAGCCGCCACCACCCGATGCCCCGGGCATGTTCCGCTGTGCCCGGCCGGGTTTTATGCAGGATCAGTTTCAATCGGCTGGCTTCAGTGAAGTCCTTACGACTGAAGTTGCTACCAGCCTGAATCAGGCCCCGGAGAAATACTGGGAAATGATCACGGAAGTCGGTGCCCCAATCGTCGCAGCCCTGAAAGAGGCCGACGCCGATACCCGGGAGCACATCAGGAAGCGCGTCTTTGAAAAGATACACCAGGCCTTCCCCCAAGGTGATTTCCGCCTGCAAGCAAATGCGCTGGTCCTTAGCGGAACTGCACTGAAATAGCCCCTTGAAATTTCTGTCTCAAGCTCCATCTTGATAGCAGGGTGGGCAAAAGCCTGTGTGCTTCCTTGTCCTGAAGTCAGTCCGTTAATCATGGAGTCAACATGCCACTTTTAAGTAAAGTACCCAACGTCGTATTCAAAACCCGTGTCAGAGATGAGAGCGTGGAAGGTCCCAATCCCTACCGCTGGCAGGACACTTCCTCTGATGATATTTTCAAAGGCAAGAAAGTCGTTGTGTTTTCACTGCCAGGCGCCTTTACCCCGACCTGTTCATCCAACCATCTGCCCCGCTATGAAGAACTCTTTGAAGAGTTCAAGGCACAGGGTGTTGATGAAATCTACTGTCTGTCCGTCAATGATGCCTTTGTGATGTTCCAGTGGTCCAAACAGATTGGTGCCAAGCATGTCAAAATGTTGCCGGATGGCAATGGGGAGTTTACCCGTAAAATGGGCATGCTGGTCGACAAGAGCAACCTGGGCTTCGGCCTGCGCTCCTGGCGTTATTCCATGCTGGTAGATGACGGCAACATTGAAAAGATGTTTGTCGAGCCGGATTTTGGCGATAACTGTCCGACTGATCCTTTTGAAGTGTCCGATGCCGACACCATGCTGGCCTACCTGAAAGGTTCCAAACCCCAGGGGGTTTCTGCGCCAGTCCGTGAATTTGTGGGTTAAACAGCCTCCCGAAGCAGATTTACCCTTCCTTGTATCCGGCTCTCCCGAGCCGGATTTTTTTTTGCGATATTTTTATCTCTCAGGGCGCCCTGCAGATTCCGTTATCGTTAGTGAGTAAGATCACCGTTCAAACACCCTTCTGAGACCGGCCAACATACTTCCAGGGACAGATTCGGGTGTTGACTCTGAGCGCCAAGAATGACGGGCATCCCGGAATCGCAGGCGCATATTCCGGCCTGTCACCAGACGCACCACGAGGGAAAAGTAAACCCGGTAGTGCATCAGTTTGAAATTTGATCTGCTTCCATCCCGGGAAAGAGCGAGGAACCGCATGGCGACAGGATGTCGCCATCCGAGCCTGCACATGGGTGAGGCAAGCGTTTACAAAGCACAGCTTTGTGCGCAGACGAACGACTCCCATCTATGATGGGTGACTGGGTCGTGCGTTTTTTGGCGTGTTACGAAGCCTTTACTGGGATGGAAATAACTCTTTGATATTAAATGCTGCTTTTAGCTTGAATTATTTTCAAACTGATGCACTACCGTAAACCCTGGTCATTTGACTTCGGATCAGGACACGCTGTTGCCTTGTTTTTCACGCGGCTGCTTAGGTACCATACCAGCAAAAGCCGAGTGCCCACTATGCCGAAATTGCCTGTTATCCGAAACGTCTTACTGTTCACTGTATGCCTGTCTGCTCTGAGCTCTTTGAGCCAGGCCCAGCAAGCGCCGGACATCCTCTTTATCGCCATTGATGACATGAATGACTGGGTGGAGCCACTGGGTGGTCATCCACAGGCCAGCACGCCAAATATCAAAGCCCTGGCTGAACGCGGCATGCTGTTTACCAATGCCCATGTCCCTGGCGCTGCCTGCCTGCCATCACGCACTGCCATCATGACCGGCGTCAGTCCGTTTTCCAGCGGGATCTATGAACAGGCTGGCGACTGGCGTGTGACGCCCGGTTTGCGGGATGTTGCCACCATTCCACGATTTTTCCGCGACAACGGTTACCGTACCCTGGGTTCAGGCAAACTGTTTCATGCCCACACCTACAGTCTCGATGGGTTTCAGGGACAGGCCGATGTGAATGCCTGGGATGCCTATTTTCCGGCCCTCGACCGGCAGCTGGTCGATGAAGTACGCCCTGCACCTGGTCAGACT
>CAZKJY010000068.1:0-8344 GCA_964553165.1 uncultured Enterobacteriaceae bacterium | reverse complement strand
GATCGGAAGAGTTTCGCGTTGCGATAGAGGGTAGATCTCGGTGTACGCCTTAGCCGTAAAGACCTCGGTCAGCCTGTACTTCATCATTAATCCACGATGCGTTCGTGGGGTGCTAAGTGTAACAGCTGTTTGCCGGGAAAGTCACTATTCACGGGACTTTCTGGCAGGGTATACACTCAGCGCGTCCTGTTCCTCATTTCTGATTATCGTCAATTTTGTCAACGAAGTATCGCCTAAATATGCAAATTCAGAGGAATTTGGGAGGTGCTGAGAAAAGCATTCCAGAAATGCCAATGCATCGGCAGTGCGTCAGTTTGAAAATATTTCGACTCAAAAGCATTTTTAACAGGGAAGGCTCGCTTCCATCCTGGCAAAGAGCTAGGAACCGTATGGCGACAGGAGGTCGCCATCCGAGCCAGTACATGGACGTACGTTTTTTGGCGTGTTCCGGAGCCTTTGCCTGGATGGTAGCGGATTATAATTCAAACTGACGCACTGCCCAATGCATGCAATGATTGACCTGAAACCCCCTCTCCGCTAGGGTTCGCTATCCGAGTGTCCGATAATTGAGACAGGTCAATGAGCAGTAAAAAAGCCAAATTCAACTTTGAAGAAGCCATTGGACAGCTTGAAGAGCTGGTGGAAGCCCTTGAAGAAGGGGATTTGAGTCTGGAAGAATCCCTGAAGGCCTTCGAGGATGGCATTAAATTGACGCGTGAGTGCCAACTGGCACTGGAGAAAGCCGAACAACGGATCCAGATTCTCAGCAAGGACAGTGAATTGCCTGAAGCGGAAGATTTTGATCTGGAAACAGATGAGGATTAACGGCTTTTCGCTGTTTTGTAACACGCCCCCTGCCACTTTTTCATGTCAATAGCGCAATATCTTGCCAGTCAGAAAATCCGGATCGAGAAAAAACTCGACGAGATACTGCTGTGCCGCGATAAGCCCAGTCGGCTTGATGAAGCTATGCATTATGCCGTCATGAACGGTGGCAAGCGCCTGAGACCGATACTTGTCTATGCCAGTGCCGAGACACTCGGGGGAAAACTTGCCAGTGCCGATATCCCGGCCTGCAGCGTAGAACTGATTCATGCCTATTCATTGATTCACGATGATCTGCCCGCTATGGATGACGATGATCTACGGCGCGGCAAGGCAACCTGCCATATCCAGTTTGATGAGGCCACAGCCATTCTTGCTGGTGACGCTCTACAAAGTCTTGCCTTTGAATTGCTGAGTCAGCATCCTGGTCTGGAGGTCTCCGATTCGCTGCGCTTACAGATGCTGACAGAGCTCAGCAGGGCGATTGGCCGTCAAGGCATGGTTGCGGGACAGAGTATTGATTTTCATGGCACCGGTCAGGATATGTCTGAACAGGATTTGGCTATAATGCACGGTTTAAAGACCGGCACCCTGATTTCAGCAAGCGTCATGCTCGGGGCTTTGAGCAGTGGCAAGGCGGATGCTGAACAACTGACAGCCCTGAACAGTTATGCCCAGGCACTGGGTCTGGCCTTCCAGGTGCAGGATGACATTCTTGATGTGGCAGGTGAGACAGCCGTGACAGGAAAGCAGCAGGGCAAAGACCAGGCACTGGGAAAATTTACCTATCCGGCCTTGCTCGGTCTGGACGGTGCCCGGAAAAAAGCCGGAGCACTTTGTGACGAAGCCATTGCTGCCCTGGACATTTTCAGTGCTTCTGCTGAGCCACTGAGAATGCTGGCAAAATATGTAGTACAAAGAAACCATTAACTGGTTAAACCGATGTTTGAAGAAATCCCGCAACAGCGCCCACACACGCCGCTTCTGGATACGATCAATGACCCTGCTGATCTTCGTCAGTTAGAGATTGATAAACTGGAACAACTGGCACATGAATTACGTGCCTTCCTTTTATATTCGGTCGGCAAAACCGGGGGGCATTTTGGTGCCGGCCTGGGTGTGGTCGAACTGACCATAGCCCTGCACTATGTCTATAACACGCCGGAAGACCGGTTAATCTGGGACGTCGGGCACCAGAGTTATCCGCATAAAATCCTGACAGGCCGTCGTGAACGAATGCACAGCATCCGGCAAAAAGATGGCCTGGCTGCCTTTAACAGCCGCGCTGAAAGTGAATATGACACCTTTGGTGTAGGTCATTCGAGCACTTCAATTTCAGCCGCATTGGGGATGATGGTAGCAGCCCGGAAAAACGCCAGTGAACGCAAGATAGTGGCTGTCATTGGTGATGGGGCCATGACGGCGGGTATGGCATTTGAGGCCCTCAATCATGCCGGTGAGCTCAATGACGATATCCTGGTCATCCTCAATGACAATAACATGTCGATTTCAAAAAATGTCGGTGGGCTTTCCAGTTACTTTGCCCGCATGTGGGCGAGTAAACCCTACAACTTTCTGCGTTCGGGCAGTAAAAAAGTTCTATCCAAAGTTCCCCAGGCCTGGAATGCGGCACACCGTGCTGAAGAATATATGAAGGGCATGGTCTCTCCGGCGACAATTTTTGAAGAACTTGGATTCAATTATTTTGGTTTGATCGATGGCCACGACCTGGAGGGTCTGGTGGATATCCTTAAAAACATCAGGAATCTCAAGGGTCCTCTGCTGTTGCATGTGGTGACACAGAAAGGCAAGGGTTACCTGCCTGCAGAAGAAGACCCCTATGGCATGCATGCACTAAACAAGATGGTTTCCAAGGAAGAAAAACAGAATGATTCGACAGTCCCGAGTTATTCCAGCTTTTTTGGTGACTGGCTGTGTGAAATGGCTGCGCGGGAAGAAAAGCTGATGGCGATTACCCCCGCCATGGGTGAAGGTTCCGGTATGCGGCGTTTCGAAGCGGAATACCCTGAGCGTTTTTTTGATGTTGCCATTGCTGAACAGCATGCACTGACCTTTGCAGCAGGGATGGCCTGCGATGGTCTGAAACCGGTGGTTGCCATTTACTCAACCTTTTTACAGCGTGGCTATGACCAGCTGATTCACGATATCGCATTACAGAATCTGGATGTCCTGTTTGCCATTGACCGTGCCGGACTGGTGGGAGCCGATGGCCCGACACATGCCGGTAGCTTTGACCTGAGTTACCTGCGTTGCATTCCCAATCTGGTCATCATGGCCCCGAGTGATGAAAACGAAATGCGGCAGATGCTAACAACCGGCTTCCACCTGAAAGGGCCTGTCGCAGTCCGTTACCCGCGAGGGAAAGCAACAGGCACTGCGTTGGATGCTTCCCTGCAGAGCTTGCCGCTTGGTAAAGGTGTGCTGAAAAGACAGGGAGAAAAAATTGCCATTCTGTGCTTCGGCACTTTACTGAAAAACGCAGCAGTTAGTGCAGAAGAATTAAACGCCACCCTGGCGGATATGCGTTTTGTCAAACCGCTTGATGAAGCATTGATTCGTGAACTTGCTGGTTCTCACCAGCTGCTGGTGACCCTGGAAGAAAATGTTGTGAAAGGCGGAGCAGGCTCCGGGGTCAATGAATTTCTTGAATCTGCCAATCTCGAGGTGCCGGTTTTAAACCTGGGTCTCCCGGATAGATTTCTCGGTCACGGCAAAGTTGAAGAGATGCTGGCGGGCTGTGGCCTCGACAGCAGCGGTATTTCCGCGGCAATCATCAGTAAACTGGAATCCCTGCAACTCAACTGAACCGGCGCTTAGCCAATACCGGACCGCTAAAATGCCGGGGCAACCGCTCCCTCTGGTGGCGCCCAGGTTTCACAGGGCGTTGGATTCCACTTTGAGTTATCAGGCTCGCGACGAAAATGAGAGGTAGTAACATAGGGCCTGGTTAGGTACATGGGGTCATCAACAATGGTAGTTACCACGAACCATTCTTCACCAGTGGGCGCAGTAAAGCGATTAAAATATTCCGTCAAAATAGTATCTTCACTATAAGGAACGCCATTAGGTCGAAGGTAGCCGGGCTCCATTTGGACGGTAACTACTTTTAAGGTTCCACTGGGTGGAGGCACATCATCGGGATTGGCGATACTGGCCCTGTTTACCAATATGTTTTCCCAGTCTGCCACACTGTAGCCTTGCCAGCTTCTTTCAAGGTTGGCTGCTTCCAGCATCATGCTTATTAATGGACGTCGACCTTGACTGGAAAAATGCAGTAAGCGTGTTTGTGAACCAGCGTCAGTATCAATTCGTAATGTGTAGTCATCTTCCCAGCTTATTTGCAGTCTCGTCGGAACCCGCATAATTCTGGCTGCACCAAATGCTTTACATTGAAGACCCGCAGCATTATCAGCATCAAGGTCCCAGTTATTGGCAACAGCTTTTCCCACCTCATTGACTGGCACGCTCATCGTGTCTCCGACAGGAGGGGTTAACATACGATACGCCCAATCCTCTGTAATCAGGGAAACCCAAGTGCCTGTCAGATCGATCGGCGCCTCAGCCCTGCCAGGGGCCTGAACAGGGACTGGGCCTCCAAAGCGCTGGGCATAGGAAGGCGTTGTCATGCTTAGCAATAAAATTGAAAACAACGAAAACTGGAGGAAATTGAAAAAAGTTCCCTGAAACTTGTGTTCAACGCAAATCTTCATACACTGCCTCCAAAAACATGCTTGTAGTCCACTCTCCTGACTCGTAACCATAGATACCGTTGTATTCCAGGGATGGTTGGGCTGCCAAAACCTGCTCAAAGGAAAATCCCCTGTCAATCATTACCTGTACCCGATCTCTGATGATGGTCAACATGTCCCGATATTCAACAACATCAGATTCACTTGATAGGCGTCCATGTCCCGGAATTATCAAAGTCCCTCCCTGTTGATTAAACTCAGGAATAGCAATCTCAATTAAAAGGTTAAGCGCATCGATAATCCCCTGTAATGAACCGCCATATTCAGAATAAAAACGGGGATATGAGGTCGTGTCGAAAATGTCACCCGTAACAATCACATCTGATCTTCTGAAATGCACCAAAATGTCTGATTCAGTTATTGCAGAAGGAACATGAATCAGTTCAATAGGTTCTCCATTCAGAAATAGAGATTTATGCTCTCCAAAGAATGTGCTGTTTGGCCATACCTCATAGGGGACATCATCTACAAATTCAGTCACTAGAAGAGACAGGCCATTGGCATGGCCAACAATTGGGATATTCACTTCCTGGTTTAGTCCAATGAGGGATTCTGCTTCAGCCATCTCAGAAATCACTTCATTCCCAGCCAGGTGTGAGGGTAATGCAGACGTGTTAATAATATATCGTGGCGCTAAGGGACTAATTCTTCTTATTTCATTGACCACATTGGTCGCTGCTTCAATATTCCCGCTATCAACAACAATTAATCCTGATTCGCCACTCATCACTGCAATATTACTGCCACCGGTAGCGATCATGGTGACACTGCCCTGAACAGGTATTGTTACAATTTCTTCGCTGTTTTTTTCAAGGAAATTGGGTCTTTGGGCCAAGGCCTTTTCAACAAAAATGGCACTGAACAATGGTAATGAAATGCCAAGGACAAACCGATAGATATTATTATTTAGTAAATACATAACCGGCCCCTATTGTCTGGCACGATTACGGTCAAATTCTTCTCGCATCTGCCGTAACGTTTCGCGGTATTCAGGATAAATGGTGACACTGCCTCCTGTAGTAGCCTCAATGGCAATACCCAGACGGTTTGCCATTTCAGGATGCTTGGTTCCCAGCGGCCAGTGCGGCACCCAGCCGGGTTCCATGGCCACTTCTTCCACCGGCTCAAATGGCCGTCTTAACCCAACGAGTTGCGGAGGGTTCCACAACCAAGTCTGACTACGCACAAAAGGTTCTTCCAGGTAAATAGGGTCTTCAATATGACTCACCATCGTGAGGTATTCGCCATTTCGAAACCAGTATTCTGTCATCACTGCATAAGGGCTTGCAGGCACACCATTACGTTGATACACCCCATATTTCATATGGGTTGTGGTGACTATTAGCATTCCGTTAACCCATTCTCCTGTAGAAAAACCATTCCATTGATGCAGGCCATAGCTTTCATCTGGATGCGGTCTGCCATCCAGCCAGATGGTCCTGTCAGCATTGCCAAAAGTACCGTAGGTTTTATAGCCAATATGTTCCTGGGTCACAGGGTCAACAATTCGATCAATGCTAAGATTTGGCCCTGGACCTCTGAACGAATACTGAGCCGGGTGAGGCTGAGCTTGACGCTCTGGTTGGGATAAAATAGAGGCATCCCAGGTTTCAGCCTTTTGCCTGGCAGCGTCATTCATCGGAATCCCTGTGTATTCTCCAAGCCCTGCGCCAGGCAACCTGTCGTACCAATCTTCCAGCACTATAGCCGACCACATCCCGGAGATATCAAAACTTTCATTAGTAGGCGGGACAGGTTGTGCTTTAGCAGAGTGGATGGTGAAGTTCAGAAAAGTAAAGCAGAGCAATAAGAACAATCTGGGAGTGATGACCTTATTATTTTTTTTCATGAAAATACCTTCAATTCGATTATTATAATTATTCAGGTAACAGGCTTATTTCTGCGTCGATAATAAGTTAAAAGTTGCATGAATTTCTTTTGATAGTTTCACTCATGCTGAAAATTTCAATATTCCTGCACTTTTCCGGTCAAAGCTAGCTAATTAATAATAGGTTGGCAATATCACTTCTGTTTTGGATAGCGTGTTAAATAGGTAGCTGAAATTTGTAATAGACGCAATACTCTGCTGGCTGGGACCGTAACAACGCTTTAAACGCTAAGCTGATAAGAAAAAATTCTGGGAGTGGGCGGGCAAGCCGTTTTAAAGTATAAATCAGCATATCTTTGGTGCTGGCCTGGCAGGGAGTTCATGATGATTTGGATTAAAAAGATAATGATGGGCTTAGTAACGCTTCTGGTAGTGCTTGTTATAGTCGGAGTCGGTCTCTTCTTAAAGCTGGGTGCGGACAGCCGCAAGATGACGGTGGAACTGGGTCTTCAGGATGGGCGCTTAACAGCCTGCCCCACTTCACCCAATTGTGTTTCCAGCGATGAAGATGCGCTGGACAGCCACTACATCGCACCCATCGCCGACCCCGATGGCTCGCGCTGGAACGCATTGGTGGAAACCGTCAGTGACATGGATGGCGCCGAACTGGTTAGTTCAGAGGGCGCGTATGCGCGTTTTACGTTCGTCACCCCTCTGATCGGCTTCATGGATGATGTGGAATTTCATCAGCGGCCCGAACAGGGAGAAATAGCAGTTCGCTCTTCCTCACGCGTAGGGCGGGGCGATATGAATGCCAACCGTAAACGGGTAGAAGCTATCCGCAGTGAACTGAAAAACCGGTAAGGACTTGAGCGCTTAAGCCCTGCTACACAGGGCTCGTCAGTCGAGATTGTTGGGTGAGGATTTAAAACAGCTTGCTGCCAAACTGGATTTCACCATCCGGGATTGTCGGGATCGGATCATCGAAGACAGGCCCATCATTCGCCCCGCCAATATTGGATTCCCAGCTGGATTCCGAATACTCTGAAATGGCCAGCAGAGCCGGGTTGTTGTTGCTGGATTCCGAGAAAGTTCCGACATAAATATTGTAGCTGCCTGATGCCGGGGAAGCGAAATAAACCCCGGCGTTATTATTTTCCAGGTAGTCATTGTCATCGTTACAGGACCAGTTACCGTCAGGAGACTGTACCGCTATCGTGGTATCAACAGAGGCATTGGTATAAATACTGAGCCCGAGGCTGCCGGGCGTGAAATTCAGCCGGTAGGTGGCTGTGCCAGCATAGTAGCCCGTGCAGTCAAAAGGCGTCACATCGTCATAACCATAGAGTGTGCCACCCGCAATGATGTCCAGCGCATAGGGATCGGGCGTGAAACCGCCGGAAAGCGTGAGTTCCGGGACAGCGGGCTGCAGGTCGGTTTCCCAGCTGCTGGTGGAATACTCGGTAATGGCCAGCATGGCCTGGCGATTGTTGTTGCTGTCTGAATAGGCCCCGACCCAGATGTCATAGCGCCCGGAAGCAGGATCTTCGAAATAGACACCGGAATTTAGATTTTCCAGCGCGTCATGGTCATCATTGCAAATCCATTCACCATTCGGAGTATTGACCAGAATAGTGGTATCGAATTCCGCATTGGTATAGAAGCCCAGTCCCAGACTGCCAGGGGAATAGCTCAACTGGTAACTTGGCTCGTCGGTCACATAGCCGTTGCAGCCTGAACTGGCATTGCTGGCCTGAAATGCACCACCGGCCAGCACAGAGACAACATGTGGATCCGGGACAAAGCCACCATTCAGACTGGTCGAACCAAAACGGGGTGACAGCGTGAAATCCTGTGCCAGAACGAGTGAACTGCACAAAACACTGCTGCTGAGAATGGCTGTTTTAAGATGGTTTGGCAT
>CAZKJY010000067.1:0-8369 GCA_964553165.1 uncultured Enterobacteriaceae bacterium | reverse complement strand
CCGCCCGAACCTATCAGGCAATTGGTCGGGACCGGGAAGCCTATGAATTGTTAACCACCCTGAATACACGCCAGCTGGACTTGCCGCTGACAACTGAAATCCTCCTCCTGCGCGCCCAATATCTGATCGATAACCAGCGTCACCAGGAGGCGCTCAATATACTCAATATTGACCGTTTTGATGCCCTGCCTCAATTACCCATCAACCTGCAAAGACAACTTCGCCTGGCCCGTGCGCTTTCCTATGAAGCGATTGACGATCCGGCTGCTGCCCTGAGGCAACGGGTACTGGTTGATCCGGTGCTGAATAATAACGAGAAGGAAATTAATCACGAGCAAATCTGGCAGAATTTGCTGGCCATGCCGCTGGAGGAGCTAAACACCCTGGCGGAAACCGAAATCATTTATGCCTTCCAGGGCTGGTATGAGCTCGGCATTGTGGGCAAGGCCTATCAATACAATCTGGACAGACAGCTTGTTGCTCTCAATGACTGGCAGCTGCGCTGGGCCAGGCATCCTGCGGCAGAACATTTACCAGAAACCCTGCAACTGGTAGAGCGCATGGCTGCAGAGAGGCCCAATCAGATTGGTGTCTTACTGCCCCTGAATACCGCTGCGGGCATTATTGTCAGGGATGCCTTCATGAGCGCCTATTTTAATGTGCTCTCCTTCGGAGGCCAGGTCCCTGTGATCCGCTTTTATGACACCAGCGCCACCAATGACATCGTTGCCCTGCACAGGCAGGCACGCCTGGATGGAGCTGCCATGATCATAGGCCCTCTGCTGAGACAACACGTGGCCCAGCTGCAGCAGGTCAGGGACCTGGGTGTGCCGACACTTGCCCTCAACAATATTGATGGCATCGTCCCGGCCTCTTCCCAGTTATATCAGTTTGCCCTGTCACCCGAGAGTGAAGCCAGACAGCTTGCCCTGAAAGCCTGGGAAGATGGACACCGTTACGCAGCAATACTCAGTCCGCTTGATCTGCCCGATGATACCTACCAGAGAAAGCGCGACAGCTTTATCCAGCAATGGCGTGAACTGGGCGGTGAGGTAGTTACCCAGGAATTCTTCAACAACAACTACACGCAGAGCATAGAAAACCTGCTTGATCTGAATGCCAGCGAAAGCCGTCGCGATGAAATCAGCGATATCATTAATGCGCCGGTGGAATTTTCACAGCGCAGACGCCAGGACGTGGATTTTATTTTTCTGCTTGCCGGTCCGCTGGCTGCCAGACAGATCAAACCCAGTCTGGGTTATCTATACGCCGGAGATCTGCCCGTCTATGCGACCCAGGACATCTATTCCGGTATCAACCGCCCGCTCGAGGATGTCGATCTGAATGGGATTATATTTGGTGATAGTCCCTGGCTGCTGTCACAGGAAGATGAGCTGAAGGCAACAGCGCAGATACTGTTCCCCCAGACCAGCGCACAAAATCTGAGACTGCAGGCTTTCGGGATTGATGCCTTCAGACTTTACCCACGTATCAGACAGCTGGAAACCGGTGCTACCAACGCTTTTATCGGCGCCAGTGGCGTCCTGAGCCTGGACGATCAAAACCGTATTACCCGCCAGCTGGACTGGGCAAGAATGCAGGATGGCTTCCCCAGACCACTGAACAGCTCAGATAATTAAGGACTGCAGGGCGATCAGGAAGATCATGACCAGTGCCAATGTTCAGTAAAGGACCTGGAAGTCCCACCCAACGCAAAGGACTGCAGTTTGAAAAGCTTGCTTTAAACTATCTGCGCAAACAGGGGCTGAAGGCTCAATGTACAAACTACCACTGCCGCTTCGGTGAAATTGATCTGATCCTGCTTGACAGGCAGACACTGGTCTTTGCGGAAGTCCGCTTCCGTAGCAGTGAGGAATTCGGACTGGCTGCTGAGACCGTCGACTGGCGCAAGCAGCAGAAGCTCATCCGGTGCGCGCAGTGCTATCTCCTCCAGCACAAACTTTACGACAAATGTGACACCCGATTTGATATTCTCAGTGTCAGCATACCTCAGGGCACGACCAGCATACGCTGGTTAAAAAATGCCTTCATGCTGTCTGCCTGAATCAGGCAAGCGGCAACCGCTACACTTCAGAACAGTTACCGTCTGCGACTCTAGCCGTGCACGCTTTCGTAACGATCCAGGACATCACGGACAAGCCCGCTACGTACCGAATCTTCCTTTTTGAAAGTGTGTACATGTACACCGGGGACTCCCCGTAATCGATTCACGGCATCATCAAGGCCATTCGGGCCACGGATATCACTTTGATTGGTATCGCCATTAACCACCACTTTACAGTTCTCGCCAATTCGGGTGAGAAACATTTTCATCTGGTTGGGTGTCACGTTCTGGGCTTCATCCAGAATCACAAAGGTAGAGGCATTAAAGGTTTTACCGCGCATGAAAGCCAGTGGCGCGCCCACAATGCGACCATGTCGCAAACAGTATTCAACAACGCCTTTGCCAAGGCGCTCATTGAGAATGTCACGGAAGGCGTCAATGTAGACCGAAAACTTATCTTCCAGTTTTCCCGGCAAGAAGCCGAGCTGCTCTCCGGCTTCGACAGCCGGTCGGGTAAAGATAATTCGCTCTATGCGACCTGACTCAAGTGCCTGCGCGGCCAGGGCTCCCGCACAATAGGACTTACCTGTCCCTGCAGGTCCAAGCCCAAAAGTCAGGCAGTTATTCTTGATCGCATTGATATACTGTTTTTGCGCGGGATTACGGGGTTCTAGCGGAAGTTTGTGCTGCGGAGGCTTATAGGCTGTGTTCAGCAGACTGTTAAGCTCGACAATATTACTGGGCTGTTCATTGCCGGGTCGGCGTCTTAGCTTGTCTTTCTTACGTTTGTTGCTTTTCGTGCTGTAATACGGATTATCTAGTTCATCATAATATTGGATCGAACGCTTGTGCGATCTTCTTGCCATGCTCACACTCCAATTTGCTAAAAAAATGATTGAGTTGAGAAAAGGTACGTGTACTTAACAATGTACTTGGCCTGTTGAATAGATATATTTTTGGCTCGACCTCCTGCTTAATGCTGAATTGGCTGAATTGATTGAAACCAGTTAGCTAGCGCTGTACTAGCTGCTTACAGTCTGACACAATAAGCGCTGACTACGCAATGTCATTTAAAAAAGTTTTTGGAAAAAACTTTACATCTTTATGAAAAAAATCGATTTTCTTAATTGAGGGATAGTTATGGACTATCTTGAGCGTATAAAGCAGTTTTTTGCAGCCAGCATTGAAACCAAAATGCAGGCCATGGAAACGATCAGCCCGGCCATTCTTGATGCCGCCACGCTCATGGTGGAGGCACTGCTGAACGAAAAAAAAATCCTCAGTTGTGGCAATGGCGGCTCGGCCGGCGATGCCCAGCATTTCTCCTCGGAACTGCTAAACCGGTTTGAACGGGAAAGACCCCCCCTGCCGGCCATCGCATTGACCACGGACAGCTCCACGCTGACTTCCATCGCCAATGATTATTCCTATGATGAAGTTTTCTCCAAACAGGTCAGGGCGCTGGGACAGGAAGGCGATGTCCTGCTGGCAATTTCCACCAGCGGCAACTCTGCCAATGTCATCGAAGCAATCCATGTGGCGCATAAGCGCAACATGAAAGTGGTCATTCTTGATGGCCGCGATGGCGGAGCCATGCGGGAACTGATGATGGAAGGAGATGTCGAAATTTGTGTGCCATCGCAAGTCACAGCCCGAATCCAGGAAGTACACTTGCTGGTAATACATTGCTTGTGTGATTTGATTGATACCCAATTATTCGGTGCCGATTAGGCACCAGGAAAGAATTATGCTGAGAAGACTGCTTCTGATTCTGATGCTGGTGAACCTGGCATCCTGTTCCTCCGTTATCAGTACCTTTAACGGCAATGACAGTATTGAAGAGAACCGGGGTACCCGCAGTACCGGTTCAGTGCTGGATGATGGGGCCATAGAGACCATGATAGAGGTCAATCTGAACGCGGCTGACGAGGGTCTGCGTAGAGCAAACATAGACGTCATCAGCTTTAACCAGACTGTCCTGATCGTCGGCCAGGTCCCCACCCAGGAATTGAAAAATTTGGCTACCCGGGTAGCCACGACCAGCAATAGCCGGGTCAAGACTGTTTACAATGAACTGGAGGTCGCCGGAGATACTTCCTTTCTTTCGCGGACCAACGATGCCTGGCTGACCACCAAGATAAAATCCATGATGCTGGTTGATGGTGATGTGGAAGGGCTGCGTACCAAGGTGGTGACAGAAAACGGCGTGGTCTATCTGATGGGGCTGTTAACCCGGGCTGAAGCAGACCGGGCAGTCGAACTGGTGAGTACCACCCGTGGCGTCACGAAAGTGGTGCGGGCTTTCGAATATATCGATTAGCGAAACCACAAAATCAGTGCCTCCTCTGCGATAACTAACTAAGCCACTTCAAGACAGACACAATTACTTAACGACTCGCAGTGTCGGTTTACCGCCCTTTTCTTTCCTGGAAGCAGCTCTGACGCGCTTTTCCCCATCGCCACCCGGAAAGGGTGTCGGTGGCTCCGGGATGGGATCGTCTGTATCAAACATCATGCCCTGGCCGTTTTCCCGCGCATAAATTCCCATTACGGCAGCAGTCGGAACATAGACCCTGGTAGGGATACCCCCAAAGCGGCCTTCGAATTCAATGGCAGCATTGCTGATAGTGAGTGTCTTGATTGCCTGGGGGGAGATATTCAGGACGATCTGTCCATCCTTGACATAGTCCTGCGGAACTTCCACACCTTTGTGAAAGGCATTGACCAGTATGTATGGCGTACACCGATTATCCAACATCCACTCATGCAGGGCTCTGATCATGTAGGGACGGTGTGAAGTCATTGTCATACTTGTTCCCGTAGAGCCGATCAGTGGGAAACGATATCACCAGCGAGTCATTTCCTTTTCCTGTTCAGAGAGTGACTCCTGGACAGATTCCCGATCGTAGAGTCTTTGCCGGTATTCTAGCAGAGGTTTCGTGGTCTTGTTTTCCGGTAGCTTAATACCCACTTCCGGTAAACGCCAGAGAATAGGTAAAACGCAGCAATCCACGATAGTGAATTCCTCACTCATAAAGTAAGGTTTTTCTGAGAAAATGGGCGCGATACTGATGATACTTTCCACCAATTCCTTGCGCATTGCATTGAGTTCCTTGTCAGTCCCCTCTTCGCTTTGCAGTTTTTCAATCAGGCCGCACCAGTCTTTTTCGATGCGGTGCATCCACAGTCGGCTTTGTGCACGGGCTACCGGATAAACAGGAAACAAGGGGGGATGTGGAAAGCGTTCATCAAGGTATTCCATCATGATCCCTGAATCATAAAGCACCAGATCACGATCAACCAGTGTTGGTAGATTATTGTAGGGATTCAGATCAATCAGATCTTCCGGCAGGTCATGAATGTCGACGTCAACGATATCAACTGTCACCCCTTTTTCAGCCAGGACAATCCTGACCCGATGGCTGTATTGACTGTTGCCATCAGAGTAAAACAACATCGAAGAGCGCTTGGTCACAACTCCCATATCGGAAAAGCCTCGTATTTAGTATTCAGACTATAGTTAAAGGTCGGCATCAATGCCCGATGTCTTTCCAGTACTCTCTGTTCAGCATGTAAGCAAAGACAAACAGGAAAGCCAGGAAAAACAGCACGAAACCGCCTATGCGTTCACGGTCCAGGCGTGAGGGTTCACCGACATAGTAAAGAAAATTGACCAGGTCATAGACCACTTCCTCAAATTCTTCTTCACTCAATACACCGGTACCGGCGACATGGTGTAATTCATCACAATGCTCAAGATCTTCACAAACCTGATCACCCTGCAACTCGGCCAGGACATTCGGCATACCAACATTGGCAAAGACGCGGTTGTTCACACCGAAGGGTCTGGAGGTGTCAACATAAAACCCGGTCAAATAGCCATAGAGCCACTCTGGCTGACGCACCCTGGCGACCAGTGACAGATCCGGGGGAGCGACACCAAACCAATTCTCAGCGGTATCCGGCATGGCACTCACCATCAGATCCCCAATATTAGTTTCTGGATTGAAAACAACAGATTCCATCATGATGTCTTCCGGAATATTCAGGTCTTCAGCAACACGCTGATAGCGGGAATAACCCAGTGAATGACAGCCCATGCAGTAGTTGACAAAAGTCTGCAATCCGGACTGCAGGGATGCTGTATCTTCAAGATCCATCTCTACGTGTTCCAGCTCGACTTCTGCCTCGGCACCAACCACCGTCAGTGGCACCCATGTCAGTGCAACCAGCAAGATCACTGCGATGACCAACTGCGGAATGGTGATAAAACGACCAGTGACACGCTCAGGCGGGGTCGTGGTCTGTTCTTTGCGGGTATACCAGGGCATGGCCAGGAAATAGACAAAGTAAATAACGGTACAGATCTGTGCCAGGGCGGTACGTGGTCCCGTCGCTATCTTGGTACCCAACACACCCAGAATGATAAAGCTAATCACAAAGGCAAACAGTGCAACGCGGCTGTAGGTACCTTTATAACGCATGGATTTTACCGGACTGCGATCCAGCCAGGGCATGACAAAGAGAATGGCGATCGCGCCTGCCATCACCACCAGGCCCCAGAATTTGGCATCAATGCCAAACAGCGGATAGGTCACCGCTCTGAGCATTGAATAGAAGGGCGTGAAATACCAGACCGGGGCAATGTGCTCCGGGGTTTTCAGGTTATTGGCTTCCTCAAAGTTGGCATACTCAAGGAAGTAACCGCCCATTTCCGGCATGAAGAAGATCACAAAGGCAAACACAAACAGGAACACCACCACGCCGACAATGTCATGGACCGTGTAATAGGGATGGAACGGAATGCCATCACGCGGAATGCCGTTTTCGTCCTTATTTTTCTTGATCTCGATGCCGTCAGGGTTGTTGGAACCGACTTCATGCAGCGCCAGAATGTGCAGTACGACCAAAGCAATCAGTACCAGCGGCAGGGCGACCACATGCAGGGCAAAGAAGCGGTTCAGGGTGGCTCCGGAGATCAGGTAATCACCCTGGATCCAGACCATCAGATCCTCACCAACAAACGGAATGGCGCCAGCCAGTGACACAATCACGTTGGCACCCCAGTAAGACATCTGTCCCCAGGGCAGTACATAGCCCATGAAACCTTCAGCCATCAACACCAGATAGATGGTCATGCCGAAAATCCAGATCAGTTCACGCGGTTTCTGGTAGGAACCGTACATCAGGCCCCGGAACATGTGCAGATACACCACGACGAAGAAGGCAGACGCACCGGTGGAATGCATGTAGCGCAGAATCCAGCCGTAATCGACATCACGCATGATGTATTCAACGGAGGCAAAAGCCGCATCTGCACTGGGAACATAATTCATGGTCAGCCAGATACCCGTCAGCAGCTGGTTTACCAGCACGACAATGGCCAGCACCCCAAAGACATACCAGAAATTGAAATTTTTTGGCGCATAGTATTTGGACATGTGCTTTTCATAGGCCTGCGTGACCGGCAGGCGGGCATCAATCCAGGCCATGAAGCTGTTCTTTTTTGGCTGCTCGTTTACGGTATTAGTCATGTTGTCACTCACTACGAATTCTCCCCATCAACACCAATCACGACCACATTATCGGTTTCGTACGAATGTGGCGGAACCACCAGATTGGCAGGAGCCGGAACACCCTGGTAAACACGTCCCGCCAGATCAAACATGGAACCGTGGCAGGGACAGAAAAATCCGCCTTTCCACTCAGGATCATATTCCTGCGGAGCAACTTCAGTATTGATGCGGGGGGAGCAGCCCAGGTGAGTACACAAACCGACATAAATACCCACTTCAGGACGAATCGAACGGAAAGCATTCTGGGCATAAGCCGGTTGCTGGTCTCTTTCCGACTCTGGGTCGGATAGGTGATCTGTGAAAGTCTCCAGATTGTTGAGAGCTTCCTCATCCCGGCGCAATACGAAAATCGGTTGCCCACGCCAGGCTGGAATCGGACCCAACAGTTCGCCCGGTTCCAGACGGCTGATATCAACGGTGATTGGAGCCCCCGCTGCCAGTGCTCTGGCACTGGGATTCCAGGAGCCGACAAAAGGCACTGCTGCGCCGACTGCTCCGGCGGCTCCGACTATAGATGTACTGCCAATTAAAAAGCGCCTGCGACCAGTATTAATAGAACCGCCACTCACAATGAAACTCTCCTTCTGGAAACGCCTGATAGGGTTAGGAACGACGCCTTGACGACGGACCCGCAAGTTGCGCGAATGCTACTAAAATCAGCCTTTTTTTTCAAGGCGACCAAGCGAGTTTGCACAGCTAGCGCGCTGATTTTTACCCATAAAAAAGCG
>CAZKJY010000066.1:0-8370 GCA_964553165.1 uncultured Enterobacteriaceae bacterium | reverse complement strand
CAGCAGCGCGACTTCCAGTTCTTTGATAAAGAGTCCCTTGCCGCCGATTTTTGCCAGCGGTGAGTCCAGAATTTTATCGCCACGGGTTGTCATCGGCAGTAATTCAACCCGCAGTTGTGGATACGCTTCCTGAAGCTTTGTCTTGACAAATTCCGCCTGCCAGAGCGCCAGTGGGCTTTGGCGGGTCGCAATTCGGATAACGCGATTTATCATCTGATTCTGGATTGGCTTTTGGTGAATTCCATTTTACCGCTTCTTGTACCCGAAACCACCTTCTATATCGCTGGCTTGCCTGATATTGCTATAATCCGCCGCCATGACTCGACATGAAGTGTGATTATGAGCACCAACAAGGACCAGAAAGACAGCAAACTATGGGGCGGTCGGTTTTCTGAGCCCACAGATGCCTTTGTGGAAAGGTTTACTGCCTCGGTCAGCTTTGATAAGCGGCTTTATAAAGCCGACATCACCGGCTCGATTGCGCACGCCACCATGCTGGCAAAAGCAGACATTCTCAGCAAAGAAGAACTGAAGGCGATAGTTGACGGACTCAACGACATCCTGAGTAGTATTGAAGCTGGCAATTTTGCATGGTCGGAAAAGCTGGAAGATGTCCACATGAACATCGAGTCAGCACTGACCAGCAAAATCGGCATTACCGGCAAGAAACTGCACACGGGCCGATCTCGTAATGATCAGGTCGCCACTGATATCCGCCTGTATGTGCGTGAAGAGATTGACCAGATCTGTTCCGACCTGCTTCGCCTGCAAAAGGCCATTTTAAATCTTGCCGAACAGGAAGCTGAAACCATCATGCCCGGCTTTACGCATTTGCAGACAGCACAGCCAATCACTTTCGGTCATCATCTCATGGCCTGGTTTGAAATGCTGCAAAGGGATTTTGCGCGTTTGCAGGACTGCAGAAAAAGAGTGAACATTTCTCCACTGGGGTCCGCTGCATTGGCCGGAACAAGCTATCCCATTGACCGGGAGTTGACCGCATCACTACTTGGTTTCGACAAGCCCTCAGAAAATTCACTGGACTCTGTCAGTGACAGGGATTTTGCCATTGAGCTGAGCGCTGTCGCCAGCATCATCATGATGCACCTGTCCCGATTTTCGGAAGAACTTGTCATGTGGTCATCTTCACAGTTCAGTTTTATAGATTTACCAGACCGCTTCTGCACTGGCTCTTCGATTATGCCGCAAAAGAAAAATCCTGACGTGCCTGAACTGATACGTGGCAAATCAGGCAGGGTATTTGGTCATCTTGTGTCATTACTGACCTTGATGAAGTCACAGCCGCTGGCCTATAACAAGGATAACCAGGAAGACAAGGAGCCGCTGTTTGATACGCTCGATACCTTGAGGGACAGTCTCAAGGCCTATGCCGACATGGTCCCGGCCATTAAAGCCAAACGGGAGAACATGCGCGCTGCTGCATTAAATGGCTTTGCAACGGCAACCGATCTTGCTGATTACCTGGTCAAAAAGGGGATGCCTTTCCGGGATGCGCATGAAGTGGTTGGGAAGGCCGTTGCCTATTGCATTGAAAAACACCAGCAACTCGACACCCTTACACTGGAAGTCCTGCAATCCTTTTCGGATTCCATTGATGAGGATGTCTTTGCCGTGCTCAGCCTGAAAGGCTCCGTAAGTTCGCGTGATCACCTGGGCGGCACAGCACCAGCCCAGGTGAAAGCAGCAATTGCACGCGCCCGAAAGCTGCTCAGTTAAACCAGAAGGTAAAGCCGCTGGCGCCAGGTAACCCGGCTGTTCCGGCTTCGCCCAGCGAAATGATGCCTGCTGCCGAAGAACCATTGCCCGACAGGATGATGGCATTATTGTCTGGATCGATTTCCGCATGACCAAGAAAATCCAGCGTTACTCCAACTTCTGCAAAAAGCGATAGATACTGGGATGGGAACCATTCAGCCTGCAAGCCAAGATTAATCAGCCCGCCTGTATAGCTAAATTCAAGCACATGGACAGATGCATCGGTATAGTCTGCCCCGACCACTGCAAGAGTGCCGGCATTGGTTGCCGCAGCGCCCAGGCTGACACCATCACCGGCTGCCACGGCAGTTCCACAACTGAAGTCACTGGCCGAGCTGCCAAAGCACGGCGTGATTGTCGCATCGCCGAAGGACTGCACAGCACAGCCAAAATTGCCGCCACCGATAGCGTCGCAGGACACATCACGCAAATCCGCCCCAATCGCACTGGCGATTTCTGTGGCCGTCCCGGCATCCAGATCAATGAAATAAGCCTTGCCTGCCGCCGTGATGCCGATGCCCTTGCTGGGAGTCAAAGGCTCATAGGCAAAAAGGCTCTCCGAATTTGGCAGTTGCGGCGTGCTGGAACCATTGAATACCTCACTTTCCTGCCAACCGTTTCCTGATTCAACCGTATGCAGTAAGGCGCCACCCCGGACACGATAAGCCTGGTTGAATACCGGATTGCCATTGGCATCCACCCCGTACTCGATACTTGTGGAATTGGGATTGGCTACCGCCAGCGAATCAATCTGGCAGAATCCATCCGGTAAGAGGCACAAATTTTTGCCGCTCGATCCGATGCTGAAGTAAAAATCTCCGGCTGTGGAGTGCTGCAGATAAAGTGCGCCAAAGGTGCCACTGAAAAGGGTATCCGAATAAATTTCGTCGCCATTGCTGTCCACCACTTTCACAGTATCAAGACCGCTGACGATGTAGCGCTGCAAGGTCGTGCTGGGTGGAGGAACTGTAGTATTTGGTGGTATCAGATAAGGTGGAGCACCTGCTTTTTTGAAGGCTTCGGGTCCCTGACCAGCACTGAAAATACTGGAAGAGATTGCTGGACCACCGCTTCCTGTAGGTGGCGTTTCTTCAGTACCTCCACCGCCCTGTGCTGCTGTACAGGTGATAAAGAAAGCTAAAGCAAATGAACCTTGCGCACTGACATTGGTGATATCTTGAGCCGAGAACAGGGGATTCCAGGAATCCTGGTATTTCAGCCTGACATTGACGCGCGTATTTCCCACTTCCAGACAGGTAAAGTGAAACCTGCCAGTATCTGTGGTGATAGGGTTAAGCTCATCCCTGAATAGCAGAGTTTGATGCACAGGGTTTGAAATGGCGGCGCTGTTTCCACCCTGTTTCTGCGGTTGTACCTCGCCATCAGTTTGCAGAATGCCCTTGAAGTGTTCAACATCTTCATTAAGTCCTGCATACACGTAGCTGACTGTGATCGTGTCTCCGACTGTTCCTGTCACGAATCTTTCATAGGAAAGCCGAAACCCCATATGGTTCCAGGCGATGTCCGAAAAATGTGAAAGGGTGCCTGTAATTATGCCGGTCTCTGCATCATAGACCACATTCTCTAGTGTCTGCGCTACACCACTACTGATCGTTATCATTGTACGCGGGACATCCAGGCCTAATTCGAGATCATCGGGCAGCTGGAAAGACACCTGTACGGGCTGAACAAAGGTCGCACCATCTGGAGAAAGCTCGTAGACAAAATCAAAGCTCCCATCTATTCCAGGATATTTGTCAGCCACCTCAGCAGCACTCAATGCCTTGATGCTGATTTCTGTCGCTGTAGCGAGGGCCCCATCCGGAAAGGTCAGGGTCAGGCGGTCATCTGACGAGTCAATCGTGCCGCCACTGGCTGGGATGACCTGCGCAACCGTCGTGCTCGGCGGAGGACTGCCGTTATCAAGTGGACAGGCCGTTAAAAAAACACAAAACAGGGGGACAAGACACTGTCGTATCGCTTTTGCCATATCGGAAGCCTCCAACAGTTGCGAAAAATCCAATTACCTCTGACGCTTCGGAGCCCTCTCATATGGCGAGTGGTACTTTCGTCGCTGGGGGAAGTTTAAAGCGCAAACTGAGTCTTTGCTAGACCTGCTCAATGATGCAGTTTATTCTACGATGGCGTTTCTATAACTAGGGAGAATGCCCATGAGCGTCACTGGTATCGTGATTCTGGTAATACTTGTCATCCTTGTTTTCATGACCATCAGTATCTACAACAAGCTGGTGACCCTGAAAAACCGTTTTGAAAATGCCTTTTCACAAATTGAGGTTCAGCTGAAGCGCCGCTATGACCTGATACCCAATCTGGTGGAAACCGCCAAAGCCTATATCTCCCATGAGCGCGAAACCCTGGAAGCTGTCATACAGGCCAGAAATCAGGCCCTGAAAGGTTTGCAGGAAGCGTCTGCCGCTCCGGGCAGTCCTGCCGCCATGCTGGATTTAAGTCAGGCTGAAGGTATGCTGACCGGCGCGCTAGGCAGACTGAATGTTGTGGTTGAGGCCTATCCTGATCTCAAGGCCAACCAGAACATGATGCAATTGTCAGAGGAACTGACCAGTACTGAAAACAAGGTGGCCTTTTCCCGACAGGCTTTCAACGATGCCGTGACCACGTATAACACTTACAAGCAGACTTTCCCGCCTGTCCTGGTTGCCGGCATGTTTGGTCATTCTGAAGATGCCAGCCTGCTGGAATATGAGGACAGTGAAGCCATACAGGAAGCGCCAAAAGTCTCCTTTTAACCTTCTGTAATCGACTGTGAATTTTTTTGCCCATCAGGATCGAGCCCGTAGCACGACCCGCAGGCTGGTTATTCTGTTTCTCTGTGCCGTGCTAACGCTGATTGTGATTACCAGTCTGCTGGTCTTTGTCCTGCTGGGCTTCAGTGAAGGCAGTCAGGGTCAGGCCCAGTTCAGCGTCGAAGCGTTGAGTTCGGAGGTCTTCATCTATGTCAGCCTCGCCGTCATCGCCGTCGTCACTTTTGGTTCACTGTTCCGGTTGGCTCAGTTATCGGGTGGTGGCAAAGTCGTTGCGGAAGCCATGGGCGGACGTCTGCTCAATACCGGCACCCTGGATGCCAATGAACGCAAGATTCTCAACGTGGTGGAAGAAATGGCCATTGCTTCCGGGACCCCTGTTCCGCCTGTCTACCTGATGGAAGATCCCGCCATTAATGCGTTTGCGGCCGGTTATAAAGCCCAGGACGCTGTCATTGGGATCACCCGCGGCTGCATTGAGCAGCTGGACCGGGATGAATTGCAGGGTGTCATTGCGCATGAGTTCAGCCATATCTTCAACGGCGATATGCGACTAAATATCCGCCTGATGGGTTTGCTTTACGGCATCATGGTGATAGGCCTGATTGGCTACTATATCCTCCGTGGCAGTGTTTACCGCCGCCATAGCTATCGGTCCGATCGCAAGGGAGGCGGTATCGCTGTGCTCGGGCTGGGTCTGGTAGTCATTGGTTACGGCGGCACTTTTTTTGGCAACATGATCAAGGCGGCTGTCAGCCGCCAGCGGGAGTTTCTTGCCGATGCCTCCGCTGTACAGTACACCCGTAATCCTGACGGGATTGCCGGAGCCCTGAAAAAAATTGGTGGCTACCGTGATGGCTCGTTTATCCGCAGTGCCGATGCTTCTGAAATCAGCCATATGCTTTTCTCACAGGGACTTAAAGCCGGGTTTACAGGCCTGTTTGCCACCCATCCACCCCTGGCAGAACGTATCCAGCGAATTGACCCGTCCTGGCGCGGAGATTTTGATACCAGACCCGCGAGGCCTGACAGTCACTCTGCTGATCAGGTGGCCGGCTTTGCCGCAGGCGCCGCACAAAAATCTGCAATTGAGTCCATTGGTGAACCCAGCTCTGAGCATCTTGAACTGGCGGCAAAAAATCTGGAAAGTCTGCCGGCAGCCGTAATTGAGGACGCACACAGTTCCTTTGGTGCCTGTATGCTCGTTTACTGCCTGTTAATCGAACTGTCTGAACAGAAGACTGCTTTGAAGCAGACGCAGATGCTGGAAGAAAATTTGAATGCAAAGCAGTTCGCTTCCTTTACTGCCATCAGAAAGCGGGCAAGCTGGGTGAGTCGTGACCTGTATCTGCCGCTGCTGGACTTGTGTCTGCCCAGCCTTAAACAGCTGTCCCCGACACAGTACCGCCATTTCATGAGCCTGCTGGGGCAGTTAATAGTGACAGATGACACTATCAGCATCTTTGAATGGTGCCTCTTTAAAATTCTCCGTTATTCACTGGCTGAAAGCTCTCCTCTGGAAAAGGCTGTTGATTTGCAGCACTCTGGCTGGGCCTGTGAAGGGTTGCTTTCAGTGCTGGCGGCTATCGGCCATGAAGATGACGACAAGGCATCACACGCTTTCACCCGGGCGGTTTCTGAACTTGGCATCGACAGGCCCTTAACTTTTCGTGCTGAGTTAGACAATCGTACGGATGTACTGGAGAAGGCAACTGATCATCTGAAAAACCTGAAACCCCTGCAAAAGCCCCGCTTCCTTAAAGCCATGGCGGCCTGTATCAGTTCAGACGGCCAGGTAAATGTCGAAGAAGCCGAATTGCTGCGGGCAGTCGGTGCCTTGCTGGACTGTCCTATCCCCCCCTTGCTTGACCAGCAAAAATTTGGCTAGCAAAGACAGCCTTATTAGGTGTCTGTCCTCCGAAAACAGTATAATCCGGCCTTTATTTTAACGGTGGAAGCTGAGTTCATGAAAAAACTGGTATTGACAGTACTGGCATGCCTGCTGCTGACAGCCTGCGGCCAAAAAGGCCCCCTGGTGCCACCGGAACCCGCAGCTTTTTCCTCAGCCACTGACCCGGGAATTGATTTATGTCTGCCTTTCACTATGAAAATGGTCAGCTTTATGCTGAAGACATTGCTTTATCTTCCATTGCCGATGAATACGGCACCCCCTGCTATGTCTATTCCAAAGCCGCTCTGGAAGCAGCCTTTCTGGCCTATCGCAATGCCTTGTCTGACTTCGATGCAATGGTCTGCTATGCCGTCAAGGCAAACTCGAATCTGGCTGTTCTGCAAACGCTTGCCAGACTCGGTGCCGGTTTTGATATTGTTTCCGGCGGCGAACTGGAGCGTGTCCTTGCTGCCGGTGGTAAAGCCAGCCGTATTATCTTTTCGGGGGTTGGTAAAAGCCGTGAAGAAATTCAACGCGCACTGGACGTCGGCATCCATTGCTTCAATGTGGAATCTGAAGCCGAACTGGAACTGTTGAATGAAGTGGCTCTGACGATGGATACCCGTGCCCGGATTTCCCTGCGGGTAAATCCCGATGTAGATGCCAATACCCATCCTTATATTTCAACCGGGCTGAAAGACAATAAATTCGGCATCGAAATTTCCCGCGCCTCCAGCGTATACCAGCATGCCAATACCCTGAAAGGTATCAGCATTGTTGGCGTTGACTGTCACATTGGCTCCCAGCTGACGAGCCTGGCCCCCTTTATTGATGCGCTGCAACGCGTGCTGAATCTTATCGATGAACTGCAGGCGCTTGATATCCCGATCCAGCATCTTGATCTGGGAGGCGGACTGGGAGTCAGCTATAAAAATGAAACGCCACCCACGCCAGGTGACTATGTTGAGGCTATTGCACCCTTGCTGCGAAATACCGGTCTCAAACTGATCATGGAACCCGGCCGTTCTGTCTGTGCCAATGCCGGCGTCCTCCTGACCCGCGTACAGTATCTGAAAACCAACGCAGGCAAGCATTTTGCCATCGTTGATGCTGCCATGAACGACCTGATCAGGCCTGCCCTGTATCAGGCCTGGATGGATATCGTACCGGTCAACCAGGATTCTGATCAAAACCCTCAAGCCTACGATGTTGTTGGTCCGGTTTGTGAATCCAGCGACTTCCTGGGAAAAGACCGGCAACTGGCCCTGCAGGCTGGTGATTTGCTGGCCGTTAAGTCGGCAGGCGCCTACAGTTTTGTCATGAGCTCGAACTATAATACCCGCAACCGCCCTCCCGAAATCATGGTGGATGCCGCTCAGGTTTTTCTGACCCGCCGGCGTGAAACCTATCAGGACCAGATGGCGCTGGAGCAGATTCTGCCCTGAGCAGAATAAGAGGATATCGAAGGTGCAGCTGCCCTTTACAAAAATGCATGGCCTCGGCAATGACTTTATGCTGCTCGACAGAGTGCAGCAGGACATCCCTGTGCCAATTGACAGCATCGCCGCGCTGGCAGATCGCCGTACGGGTATAGGCTTTGATCAGCTTTTGGTCATTGAGCCGGCCACTTCAGCAGAATTTGATTTCAATTATCGCATTTTCAATGCGGATGGTTCTGAATCAGAGCATTGCGGCAATGGCGCCCGGTGCGTTGCCCGGTACGTGCTGAATCATGGTCTAAGTGACAAACAGCAGATTACCCTGGGGATGCCTTCCGGCTCCTCAATACAGTGTGAAGTGCTTGCCAACGGCCTGGTCACTGTCGACATGGGGGCTCCGATCCTGGAACCTGCTGCCATTCCCTTTGTGGCTGAAAAGCAGGCACTGACCTACCCACTGCAGGTCGGGGAACAGACGCTG